>DAOVTU010000534.1 GCA_030632925.1 Candidatus Krumholzibacteriia bacterium
CATTTTCAGTTGGCGTTTGAAGTTGGCGATGTTTTTTATCGTCGTCACCGATGGATGGGTCTTGGTCTTGATGGCATGATTTTCGGCCGGCAATCCAAAACTGTCCCACCCCATGGGATGCAACACATTGTGGCCAGTCATGCGTTTGAAGCGCGAGACGATATCGGTGGCCGTGTAGCCCTCGGGGTGCCCCACGTGCAGACCGTTGCCCGACGGATAAGGGAACATATCCAGGACGTAGTACTTCTTTTTGCCTTCGGCTTCGGGCGTGCCCGGGTCGTGGGCCTTGAACGTCTTGTTCTGGTCCCAGTACTGCTGCCACTTGGGCTCGATCTGTGCCGGATCGTAGGCCATCTCGGAATACCTCTTGGTCGGGGATCTTGATCAGCGCAATGTGCGGTGAAGGGGGGAATATGGGGCATTTTTGTCGGTTTGACAACAATTTGGGATCAACCACGCCGCGGCGCCTGTATTGTGGTACCCTCTTATCAGTTCCAACCATTTGAAACGATATGAACGACTCTATTGATATGAGGAATACCGTGCGCCTGACGAACCAGCTCATCCTGCCAACAGTTTTCCTGATGTTTCTGCTGTTTTGCGCCGGCTGTGATGACACGCCCGTTGAACCTGATGTGATCAATGGCATCACCATCTTTCCCGGCCATGTCCAGGTCAGAAGCCAAACCGATGTTGACCTCTTGGCCGGGTTGCAGGAAATCCGGGGCAGACTCTCCATTGGCCCCAGTACCGGACCGGATGCCATCGTCGATCTCTCACCGTTGCAATCCCTCGAGACGATCACCGATGGTCTTTATATCTTCGGAAACGAACGGCTCACCTCGGTGGTCGGGCTGGAAAACCTTTCCCGCTCAGGCGAATGGGTGCAAATCGAAAACAATCCTCAACTTTTAAGCCTCGAAAGCCTGGGGGACATTTTTGGGCCAACCAATTTGATCCTGGACGAGATGCCCTTGTTGCGCAACGTCGGCGCCTGGTGCTGCGCCAACGAATTCCAGAACATCCGCATCTCCTCCTGCGACTCCCTGACAAATTTGAATGGCTTGCGCTTCCTGAAAACCTGCCAGTCGCTGATCATTTACGACTGTCCCTCATTGACGAGCCTCGATGGGCTTGAAAATCTTGAAGTCCTTGAATACGTGCACCTGAATGGCAACAGCAGTTTGCAAAGCCTCGGCGAATTCTCGCTGCTGGAGCCCGTCCGCCGGATGTCGATCACCGGTTCTCCATTATTTGAAGACTGGCCCGCCCTGATCAACCTTCCTATCGCTGAACAACTGGACCTCGACGGCTGCGACGGGCTGACGGCCCTCGCTCAGTTGGGAGACATGCCTCAGTTGAGGACTCTCTCCATCGAACAATGCAATGCGTTGGCGACCTTGGTAGATCATGGCAATTTCGACGCTCTCTCAGGGTTAACCATCGAGGATTGTGCCCTCCTGACAGACCTGACGGGACTCACCGGGTTTCCGTCCCTGAGCAGGCTCAGCCTGAGAGGCGCAATGGGGTTCACCGACCTCTCTGGCCTCGGCCCCCTGCCCGCCCTGTCCCACCTTTTCCTGGCCGACAATTCCACCATCACCTCTTTGGCTGATATTCCAGTCTTCCCGCTGCTCTTGAGTTGCGAGATAAACGTATTGACCTCACTGTCGGACCTCGGCGGACTCGCGGGGCAACCCAGCCTCGCCTCACTGACCATCAACGCCTGCGACGCCCTTGCCAACCTGACCAACGGCGGCCACCTGCCTCGACTCGAACGTCTCATTGTTCATCGCAACAGCAACCTGACCAGTTTGGCAGGGCTGACCGCACCGGACAGCATGGTCGTTGTCTCGATCAACGAAAACAACCAGTTGGCAGATTTGACCGGTCTGGAATGGGTGCATCATGGAAATCGGGTGCGCATCGGCGGCAATCATGGCCTGACGGCTCTGACGGGACTGGACAATCTGGCCAGTGTTGGCGATGGAGATCTCGAAATTCTTTACAATACGATTTTGAGCGAGTGCCTGGCTCAGGAATTTGCCGCGGGAATAGAGGTGGCGGGAGACGTCATAATTTATGCCAACGGTCCCTGCGAATAGGCAGGGACCATTTCTGAAAACGGCACCAACCCTATTTCCACTTCTTCAACAAATCCCCCAGCTTGTCCTTTGCCTCTTCCTCCAGCTTGCGTCCCTGTTCGCTGGCGGCCCGTTTTTGCAGGTCGTTCGTCACGGCACTGAGGTCCAGTTTTACCTTGGGGTCTTCACGGGTGCCGCCCACGGACAGCGGCAACTCCAAACGTTCCGGCCGCTGGCTGCCCAACAGCTTGGCCAACTCGGCCATCACGCCATTGCTGAACAGTTCATCGGTCTGGGATTTCGTCAGCAGGATGATCCCGTTGTAACTCAGGTCGCCGTTGAACCCGTAGTAGCCGTCGAAGGTCACGTCGCCAAACTGCCCCAGCCTGGTGGTCATGGCGGTCAGCCCCACGCGGCCATTTTCAACGCTGATGTGGGTCACGAGATCCTTCAGGGCCTGCTCGTGGTCCAGGGTTTGGCCCGCCTGGCTGGCCAGCGCGTTGAGGGTATTGTAGGTGCCGCCGGAGGTGATCACCTTGCCCTGCTTGATGCCGGCGTCCGAGTTGAGAGTCAGGCTGTTGCGAATCGTCTCGGGGTCCAGCCCGCGCGCGGCAAAGGAACCGTCCATGTTGCAACCACCAAAGACCACGCCGGCCAGTCCGGCAAATCGGGTCACGAAGTTGTCCACTTCAATTTCACGGGCCTGATAATTGCCGCTGTAGGCCGGATCATTCAAATCGTTCAGATCGATCTCCACCTCACCATCAACCAGTCCGTGGTACACCGCGCCCTTCACGTCGTGCACTGTCACCACCCGGTCCGCCAGTTTCACCTGTCCGGTCACATCGGTCAGCGGCACTTGCATATAAATGAGTGAGTCGGCCGTAAAAGTACCGGCGCAGGTCAGGTCCGGGAACTCCAGATCCAGCGGCACCCTGGGTGTCTGGGCGGCACTGGAACCGGGTTCCACACCAGGCACCGAAGCGGTGGGGCTGGCTGCAGGCAGCAACCGATCCACATCCAGGCGTTCCGAACGCAGATCAAAAGTCAGGTGCGGCGTCTTCATCTCGGCACCTTCCTGCATCTCGGGCGGCAGGAAATAGGGGA
>DAOVTU010000415.1 GCA_030632925.1 Candidatus Krumholzibacteriia bacterium
CCTGCTGTTCGAGCCCCTTTTCCGAGGGCCTGCTAGGGCCCCTGGAAGATGATTTCGCCAGTATCCAACATGATCGTCAACTGGAACGGCTTGACCACTGCAACGCCGTTGTTGCTCGACATGGCTCCTTGACCGAGCGACAGACTTTCCCTGATGTCCGGCACAAAGAGATTGCAATCCCGCCAGGTCTGGCCAGCCGGCAAAACGGCCAAAGGTGGCCGCACGCCATTGAAGTAGTGATACCTGGCCGGTCGCGGCGGCATGGCCCAACACTCGGTCTGGTCCAGGGCTACGGCCCTGACGGTGCCGGCACCGAACTGTTTGGTGGTGGCGTACAGGATGTTCTGCGCGATCTCCGGATCATTGCCAGCCTGAATTATCGTCAACAAAAGCAGATAGGTGTCCACACCAAGGAACAGGTTTTCCGGCACCACCACGTCAATGCCCAGACGCCACAACCCACTGACCGGGTCGATGCTCAAGCCAACCCCGTCACCGGGCTCGCCCCAGGTCGGGTCGTTGAGATCATCGTTGCCGCCGCCATCTTTGATCTGGTTGAAATGGTCGTTTTCGTAGTCGACCTGGTAACGCCAGGCCATCATGCGCCGAAGACCTTCGGGCCAGGCCTCACGAGGGTCGTCTGACCCGTGCAACAGTACCGACATGCGGTACACCCTGGCAGGGATCAAATAGTTGTCAGCCTCATAGCCCACCCCACTGTCGTCCAACCCGACGGCGTAGGTTAGCTTGTCCACGAGCATGACGGCATGCTGGATGAATTCCAGGTCATCGGGCCCGGCAAACCGAGCCACCCGCATCTCAGGTACAGATTGGAAACAGGGGTGCAGCGCCGGATCGTCGACACACTCGAGGGACGACGACCAGGCCGAAACCGAATTTGATTTCGGCAAAACTTCAATACACTGCACACATGGCGGGTAGCCGACATCGAAGCTCAAGGCGGCCGGCGTGCCGTCGTACCGGCCGTGCTCATCGACAGCCTGCATGTTGATGGTGAATTCGGTGGACGGCCCGGTCAGGAAACCGAGCGTATCGGCGGACCAGCCGTCCAGGCCAGCGGCCCAGGTCGGGCCCGCGCCCACTTCGCTTCTATTGGTCATGAACGAGAACGAGCCGCCCATCAGGTTGTTCCGCAATCCTTTCATGAAGCCGCTCAAGCCCACCTCGTAACCCGGATCCATCATGGCATCGCGGGCATCGTCGCGCCCAAGAGCCTTAAACACCACATAGGTGCGGTCCGGAATGCGGTCGCCAGCCACGAAGGGCCGGTGCACCTGGGCCGGATCATTCAGCTCGATGTAGTACGGATAGACTTCCGGGTCGCTCGGGTGGGCCCAGTCCTGTTCTCCATTGAGGATGATGGTTTCGGGATCGAAGTTGATCACGAAGGATATCGGTTGCAGGTGTTCGGCAACTTCAAGCCCATTGAGGTCGACGGCATTGGCCTTCAACTCGTTTTTGCCGCTGGGCAGCAACATCCGGGTTGGCTCGGTGCCCGTATTGTCGTTGGCAAAGGCGATGGAGTTGGCCGCACCGAAGTAGGAGATGCTGTCGCCGGTCGCCTCGTTGAAAAAGCGCGGCTGCCAGCAGTCTTCAAAATCGGGCAGGCAGTTGTCGTACGGCAGGTCGTATTTGTAACCCAGCAGGCCATCGTCGAACGGAAAAACCGAATCGGCGGCGGCCACCATGGCCGGATCCAGGCCCGCAATGGACGGGGCCACTGCGTGCCAGCCCAATTCAAACGGTTGACCATAGCCGATGGTATCGGTTGCACCCGACGCAAAAATGACCGTGTCGCCGGCCACGACGTGCCAGAAATGGTCAAAGTAAGGCCAGGGCAGTTCGTCATTGGCCAGGACCCTGATGGAAGCGGTATTGATGACCGCACCCGGATAATCCTGGCGGGCATCCCACTGGATGCTGCGCCCGTTGCCGGGCATGACACCAACGCCCACGTCGCCGCTGACGGCCACGCAATGGATGGGCCAGCTTGAGCCACCGTCCGGTGAGAAAAAGACCGAGACCAAGAGTGCATCGCCGTCGAGGTCGGCCACATCGTAGGTGATGTCGACGATGAAGCTGTCGATTCTTTGGCTGGCCTGCACATTGCTTACCGAGGGTGCCGAATTGGCGGCCGCGGACATGGGAGCCAAAATGGCTAACAGAACAATCAGCAGGATGGCCCGACTGGTTTTTTGTCTTATGGAAAAAATCATGATACGTCCCCTTTTAAAATCTGTCGTTCGTGTGTCGCGTTCTGATTTTGGCTTCTACTTGACCAAAGTCATGCGGCGGGATCCCACGAAGCTTTCCGTCACCAACCGGTACACATAGACACCTGCGGCCACACTCTGCCCCTGGCCATCGCGGCCGTTCCATTGGGCTTCGTGAAGGCCATCGTCGAGCAGGTCGCCATCCAGCAGAACGCGCACCAGGCGCCCCTGCAGATCATAGACCCTGAGCTCGACTGCGGCTTTCCGCTCCAGCTCGAAACTGATGCTGGTCAACGGGTTGAACGGATTGGGGTAACATCCGCCCAGATGGTCGCGCTGCGGCAGGTTGGCGCCTTCAGCGACACCGGAGGCTGCCTGTGTATTGAGACTGAACAAGGCCGAGTCGCCGCTGCCGGTCAGGGCCCAGGCACTGGTGGTGGCCAGGCACAGCAGCCCCAGGCTCACCAGCACCAGCATGGTTCTTCCATTGATATGTTTTGACATCGTATTCCCCTTTTTCGCAAACCGAGCACGCCCGGTCCTCTAATTGTTGATCTGCAAGCCGAAATAGTCCAAGACCCAGGTCACGGCTTTCTGGGCTTCGGCGTGGTCGAACCGGTAGGGATCGAATCCCCAGTAGACATCGGCTTTACCACTCGGCTTGTCCGCCACATTCTTGTACGACATGTAGCCGAAGGTCTTGCCGTTGGTTCGTGCGCTGGACCGGTCCACGCCTTCGTAACTGGTCAAGGCCAAAGGTCCGCATTCACTGTCCAGTTCCCAGTCTGCAAATTCGCTCTGCGGCCAGTTCGCATCGCCGCGGTCACGGTTGTACTGCCGGACGTAATCGAAACGCGCAACGCCCTCGAACATCGGTTCGATGCACATGCCACCAGGTCCATCGGCGCATCCCTGCTCTGTGATCACAGTCGAACGCGAGCTGATGTTGGCATTGATGAATTCGTCATTGCGGAACGGGAAAGTCGAGGTGAGCAATCCCAGGGTATCGGCCGCAGCAGCCACATGGTCTGGCCAATCGATGGCCGCGTCGGTCCAGATGGTGTCGGCGATGGCGCCGGGGCCCACCAGGTGGTTGGCCTTGAAGGCCGGATCCAGCACCAGACCCTTGAGGCCCACACAATCGACCACGCGGTCAAATCTTGCGGCAACGGACCGGTTGTAGATCGTCTTGGTATTGGGTGAAGTCCAATCCAAAGCCGAGATGCCGGCGGTGGCGTAGGGGTACATACGCGGTCCACGCTGCACGATGCTGCCATCAGGCATTTCGGTCGTGCCGAAACCGACTTCGTAGGTCACGCCGTTGACCACCAGGGTCGTTTCCTGGGTGTCGAAGATCATCGGGATCATGTAGTTGGGCTTGTTTTCGAAGAACGACTCCATACTGCCGCCGCCGGCCAGGAAGAAGTTTCCACCCTGTTGCTGGTAGGGCGCCAACCACACGTATTTGTCGACATCGTTGACGGCCCTGAACTGCTGGAACAGGGTTTGGTTGATGTCATTGAACTGGGCGTAACACAGCACCGACTTGTACTGGACCACGTCCGAATAGCTGACCTGGTCGGTGTGGTTCTTCCAGTCGCGGTCCCAATTCAGGCCCGCCACACCGCCCACGCCGTCGGCCAGGAATTGCCACCAGGCATTGCGGTAGCTTTCGTCGTTGAGAGGCTCGCCGGACTGGCTGGGCCAGTTCTGGAC
>DAOVTU010000243.1 GCA_030632925.1 Candidatus Krumholzibacteriia bacterium
CTTTTGGAGGCCTTTGCCGGATTGCTCGACACCGACCCCAACCTGCGCCTGCACATCGCCGGCAGCGGCGCGGGACCGGAAGCCGAAGCCCTGCACCAGCGCATGCTGGCCATGGCGCCGGAGGTTGTCCTGCACGGGCAATTGAATCAGCCGGAACTGGCCGATCTGATGCGCCGTTGCGGCGTGTGCGTATTGCCGTCTTTCTACGAAGGAGTGCCGCTGGTTCTGGTCGAAGCCGCGGCCTGCGGTTGCCGTCTGGTGAGCACGGCACTGCCGGGTGTGGTCGAGCGCATCGCGCCCCATCTGGACGAGTATCTGGACTTGGTGCCCTTGCCGCGTTTGGTGGGCGCCGACCAGCCCGTGGCCGACGATTTGCCCCGCTTTGTGGCCGATTTGAAATCTGCCTTGAAGCTGGCCATCGGCCGGGGTCGGGCAGCGACCGGACCACCAACAACAGCCTTGGCCCCCTTCACCTGGGACGCTGTTTTTAGGCGGGTGGAAAGCATCTGGAACCGCCTAACCTGATGCGGCACAACGTATAAGTGTTTTCTTTACTCAACTTTCAGACACAACCGGCCGATATCTTCCCAACACATTGCCGGGCTTTCCGTACCCATCTCACCCGCCTGTCTGGCGGCACCCAAGGACAACAATGGCCACCCTCGAATTGCCTCGCGTTTTTGCCCCTTCACTGCAGGCCAGCCTGCTGAAGGCCCGCTGCCAGAACGCAAGGCTCGCCGAATATCCCTGGCTGATGAGCATGGCCCGTGCGGTGACCAAACCACTGGTGATCCTCAACGAGGACCGCCGGGTGATCAAAGCCAATCAGGTGCTGTTGAACATGTTTGGTCTGGAGCACGAGTCCCAGGTGCTGGGCAAGGCCCTGGACCTCAAGGACCCCCGGGATTTCAAGCTGCGCGAAGAATTTGTCCAGATCGATGGCGACGACTACTGGATCACCACCATCATCGATCTGCGGGACGAAGCCAAACGCCGCACCCTGGAAAAAGTCTTCCTGCACGACATCCTCAACACCGCCGGCGGCGTGCAGGGTTTATCCGAAGTGATGGCCGACGCCGAGCCCGGCGACATGCCACACCTCAAGGACACGGTCAAACATCTGGCCGACCAGTTGGTGGATGAAATCACCGCCCAGCGGGATTTCCTGTCGGCCGAAAACGGCGATCTGATGATCGACCCCAAGCCCGTCAACGCCGGCGCGTTGGCCAACATGGTTGTGCAGCGCTACCGCAACCATCCGGTTACCGAAGACCGCCAGATGCTGCTGATGGGTGAAGAATTGCCGGTGGTTTTCCGCACCGACCCCACGGTGCTGTCGCGGGTGTTGGGCAACATGATCAAGAACGCCCTGGAGGCCAGCCCCGATGCGACGGTCATCACGGTGGACTACGGCAGAAAACCCAGCCGCAAGGGTCCGGGTCAGGTGTGGTTCTCGGTGCACAATCCGGGTTACATCGCCGAAGATCTGCAACCTCGCGTTTTCACGCGGTCGTTTTCAACCAAGGGTGCCGGGCGGGGATTGGGAACTTACGGCATGCGGATGTTGAGCGAGCGTTTTCTGGCCGGCCGGGTGGAATTCAAATCCCACCCGACCAACGGCACCGTCTTTACGGTCACTCTGCCTTTTGACGGGCCTTATAAATAAGGTTGCCACCAAAGGCGATCAGGAGCACGGGCCACCAGTCTTTGACCCAGGCCATCGAGATACCAAAGTTCAGGTCCATGATGACCAATACTCCGATCACAACCAGAACCACGCCACCAAAGAGAGAACCGCTTCCCGTGGGCACGGTGAACCCTTCGGGCACCTCTTCGCCACCGAGACCTGCCTTGACCTTGTTGTAGTGCAAGGCCCTCCGGTTGGCGTCGATCATGTTGTAGAGCCAGAAGAAAGCCAGGCACACACCGACGAAGGGCTTCAGGCCATCAAACGCCTCGGAGGCCAGCGCAGTAATGGATCCGGCAGCGACCATGATGTTGATGAACCCCTGCTGGTAGTAGCCCACATAGACCTGGCCGAGTCCCGGCATGCAGCTGAGGATCGTGGCCAGAGCCGGCGACTTGCGCGCCGTATTACGGCGTGGTGCCTGCCCGTAGACCTGTTCGGGGTACGGAGTCTGAGGTGTCTCCTGCTGAATGTTTTCTTGCTGATTTTCGTATTGCGCGCCGTTCATGGCTCTCTCCTTTTCCGTTTCTACTTCTGTCTGTCTCATCTTCTATCCGTCCAAATTCTGTCGTTTATTTAGGGCCCGTTCGTCATTTCAGTTTCATGCCACCACTGGTCCCAGACCACATTCCAGCTGCGAAACGCTGCCAGGAGCTCGTAACCCACGCCACCCAGATCCCGGGCCTCGGCCTGATCCAGCATCGTTGTCCAGTGTGCCTTCAGTTCGGTTCGGCTGGCGGCCGAACGCTCGTTGCGACGATTCAAGCCGCCTTCGAATTGTTGCCAATAGTTGCCAGCGTAGTCGTACCCCGCGTCGACGGTATTGGATGTCCGGAGTTCCAGCCAATCGTTGGCCCCGGTCAACGCCGGGCCGACGTAGGGAATCGTCTGGGGTCCGGCCGTGACCACTTCCAGGGCTTGTCCCGGCACCCCGCGCAGCGGCGAACCCGGCAGGCTGGTCAACAGGACCAGCACTACGGTCGCGACATAGGCGGCCTGCAGGGAAAACTCGGGCCGGATGATCTGTTTTTCCCACCAACGCCCGATGCGGTCCATCACGCCGGCCAATCCGGCCGGATGCTCGGAGTGCACCACCGGGCGAGCCGCGAGGCTGGTGCGGGCCAGGACGCCGGCCAAAAATTCAGGACCGGGATCGATCTCCGCCATCTTTGGCAGCAGTGGGTTTAGCCAACCCAGGGTGATGGCCATCTGGCGGCAATCCGGGCAGTATTCCAGATGGGCCTGGACCAGTTGTCGGTCCATGCCCTGCAGGCGGTCGTCCACCAGATCGGAAAGTTGCTCAACGGCCCGGCCACAGGCACCGCCGCTGGTGCGTCCCAACACTCCACCGACAAAGGCGTCAGCATCAAATTCGGGAAAATCGCGTTTGTTACTCATGACACCGCCTCCGCGCCGGTGCGGCCATCCGGACCTCCAGGACCGCCACCCAGATCGGTAACGGCCTTGGCCAATTCAATGCGAGCCCGGCTGGACCGGCTCTTGACCGTGCCCAGGGGCAAATCCAACATGCCGCTGATCTCTTCGAGGGGCAGGCCCTGGATGTCCTTCAAGACGATGATCTCGCGGTTGATTTCGCTCAGTTTCTGCAGCGCCCGGTGCACCAGTCGTTGGCGCGTGGAGCTGATCAGATTGTCCTCGGGCGTGGGGCCGCCGTGCCGCAAACCAACCATGTCGTCGGCCGGGATATCCTGCCGGGGCGGACGCGCCTTGCGCCGCCGCAGGTGGTCAATACAGGCGTTGCGGGCAATGCGGAGCAGCCAGGAGACGAATTTTTCGGCATCTTCACAGGTGCTGAGGCGCTCATAGACCCGGACGAAGATGTCCTGCGCGAGGTCCAGGGCTTCATCCTGTTCTCCGACGTAACCATATGCGATGGCGCAGATTCGTCCTTGATGCTGTCTCACGAGCACCTCCCAGGCCAATTCGTCGCCAGCCTGGCAACGTCTCAGCAGTTCTGTGTGGTCTACTTGCATTCCGTCAATCGCTCCCAAGGCCGTGATTCCGAGGATTCGTTCTTTGGACCATTCTCTTTCCATTGCCCCACAGACGCACCCCACCTGTCAATGGTTCGGTGGAAATCGAATTTATTTTCGGGATGGAACAAAACGCCTCCAATGCCGTAATTTGCGACAATCAACGCACCCCCTGAACCTCCCGGAGACCCGATGCCCTCGTCCCCCCTGTTCAAATGCCGTTTGGCCGCCGTTTGCCTTGTTCTGGCCCTGACCGCAGGCTCCGCCACCCAGGCCCAGACATTTTTGCCCCATTTTGACCCCAACGGCACCGGACCAACCCATGTCGACCAGGCCAACGGCACCACAACCGACGTGCCCAGCCTGGCGGCCTATCGGGTGGAGGGACACACCATCACCATGGACGGCGTGCTGGACGAGCCGGTTTGGCATCAGGCCCAAAGTGGTTGGGGATTTCGGCAGGCTGACCCCGAACGCGGCGCTCCCGCCTCGGTGCCGTCGGTATTCAAGGTCGCCTACGACGACGACGCCTTCTACTTCGCCATGGCCTGCTACGAAGCCGACATGAACAACGTGACGAGCTACCTCAGCCGCCGCGACGAAATTGAGGCCTCCGATGTGGTGAGCATCTACATCGACCCTTACCACAACAAAACCACGGGTTACAATTTTCGGGTGAACGCCGCCGGCGTGATGCAGGATGCTTACATTTTCGACAATGGCAATCGGGACACCGATTGGAATGCTGTTTGGCAGGCCGAGGTCTCCCAGGACCAGAATGGTTGGTATGTGGAAATCCGGGTGCCATTTTCGGCCATCCGGTTTAAGCCCGAAGACGACATGACCTGGGGCCTGCAGGCCTACCGCTGGCTGCACGGCCGCGGCGAAGACACGGGTTGGGTCATGTGGGACCGCAATGCCAGTGGTTTTGTCAGCCGTTGGGGCAACCTGACCGGGTTGACCGGCGTGGAAAACCCGAGCAAGCTGGAGGTGCTGCCCTACGTGGTGACCAAGCACACCGACCCTGCGGCCGAAGGCGAAGCGGACCAGTGGCAGAACAGCCAAAACATCGGTGCTGATTTCAAATACAACCTGACGGCCAACCTGACCCTCAACGCCACCTTCCAACCGGACTTTGGCCAGGTGGAAGCCGATCCGGCCACGCTGAATCTTTCACCCTTCGAAACGTTCTTTGAAGAAAAGCGTCCGTTTTTCATCGAAGGCGCGCGGTATTTCCAGCATCCGGATTTCAATTTGTTCTACTCCCGCCGGATCGGCACCGGCGACCCCAACGCGCGCATCAGGGGTGCGGCAAAACTGACGGGGAAAATTGGTGGCGACTTTTCGGTCGCCGTGCTGTCAGCCGTGACGGACATCGGGCAGGACGGACGGGCGCACAATCCTTTTGTGGGTGGCACCCAGAAAGCGACCTACAACCTGGTACGACTGGGCAAGGAATTTGCCGAAGGCAATCATCGGGTGAACCTGATGGGCACGGCGGTCAAGCGGGACAAGAGCTCTTTTGCGGAGGCCTCCGAGCGTTACCAGCGCGACGGCTACACCGGCGGCCTGGACTTCGAGATGAACTTCCTGGACCGCGAGTACCGGTTGTCCGGCTCGACGGTCGGCACCATGATCGACCCTTTTGCCCACGAATTTGATCCGGCCCTGAGCAGTGAAATCCGCTACGGCACCGGCGGTCGCATGGAGGCCGAAAAGCGCGGCGGCAACTGGCGGGGCTCGCTGGCCGGCCGCTGGGAAAGCGACAAGCTTGATCCCAACGACATGGGATTTTTGAGCGCGCCGGACGAAAAAATTGTCACCGCAGACCTTGAATAGCACTACGCCAGCGA
>DAOVTU010000225.1 GCA_030632925.1 Candidatus Krumholzibacteriia bacterium
CGATGTGGCGTACTGGAACGGCGCGGTGGAAATTGCCGATGTTATGGCAGCCACCCAACTGACCGGCGATGCGGCCGACGACGGACGCTGGCCCTTCCGCGTGGTGCCCCTGGACGGCACCGTAACCCAGGACTACACGAGCCATCTGCAACCTGCCGTGCGCTTTTTCGATGACATGGCCGCCCGCACCGGCAATCCGGTATATGCCCAAACCCGCGACCGGACCTGGGCCTGGCTGTTGGCCAATCCCTGCGAGCCGACCTCGCCTTCGTACATGCGGTGGGAAGCTTTCTATGAAGACCAAACGCCGGAAATGCAGACCGGATTTGGTGACCACTACTCAGGCCACGAGATGATCGTGGAATTGATCGAGCGGCAGCCTGTGGGCTGGGAGGATCTGGCCATCACGGTGTTGGATTCGTTGACAGTGCGCTTTGTCAGCGCGGGCCCCAGCGTGCGCACCTATCCGTACGAACCGGTCACTCTGGAATGGTTTGGCTGGCCGGAAGCCACCTACGCCAGCAGCATGCAGTACGCCCGCACGGCCATATTGCTGCACCAGGCGTTGGAGGGCGACATCCGGCAGGACGACACCTGGCGCCAGACCGGTCTGGCTATGGCGGCGGCCTGTTCCCACGGCAGAAATTTGCGCAAGGATGACGGGCGCATGTACACCACGGTGCGCGACATCTATCAGTATTTCAATTCGGACAGCTGGTACGAACAGAACTTCAACACGGTGATCTATTACCTGGAATTGATGGATCTGGAGCCGAGCCTGGCGCCAGTTACCGAAACCCATATTCTGGACGCCGACGATGCCCTCACCAGCATTGGCTTTTCCCTGGATGGCCCGCTGATCGAATACGCCACTGCCAGCGGCGCGGGCACCGAGCGCATCAAGATGGCCGGTGCGCCGGGCTACATTTTTACCGGCGGCATGGTCCTGCCCGAGTTGGGCGCCTTGCCATCCGGCACGCCGGGTTGGTACTGGGATGCAGCCACCAGCGTGGTTACGGTTTATCATGAGACAGGCCCCGTGGTCGTGACCAACATCGCCGCGAGCGTGCCGGGCACTGATCCGCGGGGTGGCTCGATCCTGAGACTGCGAGCCAGCAGCACCGGGCGCCCAGCCATTGACGTGGACCTGGCCCGAGATGGCGAACTGACCCTGACTGTGTATGATCTGCGCGGCAGTCTGGTGCGCGAACTGGTGTCCGGTGAAGCCTGGTCGGCCGGCAACCGGCAAGTCATCTGGGACGGGCGGGATCGCCATGGTCGCATGGCCGCCAGCGGTGTGTATCTGGTGCGGGGGCGCAGTGGTGACGCCGTGGCCCGAACCCGGGTTGTACAAGTCCGGTAACTGTACAAGTCCGTTAACAATCCATTGGAAAGGATTCCAATTGTCCCAAACTACATCAACCAAGACAGCCTATCTCATCGACGGCATGGCCTACGTCTTCCGGGCCTTCTTTGCCATGCGCGCCATGTCCGCACCCGACGGCACCACACCCATCAACGCCGTTTTTGGGCTGGGCATGACGCTGCAGAAGTTGCTCAACGAACACAAGCCCGAGCTGGTCGCCTGTTGTTTTGATGCGGGCTCAAAAACCTTCCGCTCCGAAATCTATCCCGAGTACAAGGCCAACCGCGGCGCACCGCCCGAAGAGCTCGTGCCCCAATTCGACTTGTGCCGCGAACTGGTAGACAGCATGGGCATCGCCTCGGCGACCTGCCCCGGCTTCGAGGCCGACGACGTGATGGCCACCCTGACCGATCGCCTGCGGGCCGACGGCTACGAGGTTGTCATTGTCACCGGCGACAAGGACATGGCCCAGGTGCTCGGCCCCGGCGTGCGCATTTTCAATCTGGCCAAAGACGACTGGTGGACCGCCGAGAGCATTCCTGCGCGTATGGGCGTGCGAGCCGACCAGGTGCGCGACTTCCTGGCCCTCAAGGGCGATGCGGCCGACAACATCCCTGGCGTACGCGGGGTGGGTGACAAGGCGGCTACGGCTTTGTTGGGTGCGTTTGAAGACCTGGACGCCATCTATGCCGACCTGGATCGGGTCGAAACCCTGCCAGTGCGCGGCGCCAAGGGATTGCGCGTCAAGCTGGAGGCCGATCACGACAACGCGCTTCTGAGCCGGCGTCTGGCCGAACTGGACCACGCAGCACCGTGTGACCTGGATGCAACGGCCATGCTGTATGCGGGGGCGGATTCTGATGTGCTGGACGCTTTTGCCACCAAATGGGGCCTGGGACGGGTCGCGGCCAGGGTGCCTCGGCGCTAGATATATTGCAGACAAAAAAAGGGCCGCTGCGACAGATCCGCAGCGGCTCTTTTTATAATCTACTCGAGTATCTACTCGAAATAGTCACCGTAGATCGACAGGTAGTGCTGGACCTGCTTGGCATCTTCCACCGAACCGGTTTCCTGCAGCGCCGTCACCGACGGGATGTACTTCATGAGGTACACGTGCAACTGGTCGTGGTCGGCGCCGCTCATGGTGCAGCCCTGGATCAATCCCTCGAGCTCAACCTTCAGGCCGTCGCCAGCCAGTTTCAGGCCATCGGTACCGAGAGCAGCCGCGTCGACCTTCACGAAGGAGTCCGCCATTTTGACAAACGAGGCGCGGGTGTGGTCGTCCATCTGCCATTTCGCGCCGTCGTTCAAGACCAGGCCATCGCCTTCAGCGGCATCGGTGTGAGGATGCTCAGCATGCTGGGGATGATCGGAATGTTCGGCGTGTTCAGCATGTTCAGCCTGCTCAACGTTTTCAGCTTGCCCATCGGTGTTCTCGCCACTGCAGGAAATCAAAAGCAGCGCGGCGATCATCAGACAACAAATCACAAGAAGGGATTTCACGTAGGATTCCTTTCGGATATTTCGGGATTTGGCGAACGGGCAAGAAACAAGCTCTACCGCCAATAGTCAAATACGACAATGAAGAATCCGGAAATTTCTATTTGAGCAACATCAGGCGCACCTGCGCGGCTGGCAGGCCATCAACCACAACCCGGCCCAGAAAGGCCCCACTGGGCAAAGCGCGCCCATCCTGATCCCGGCCATCCCAGGCCACCCGCACTTCGCCACCAGAAGTGACCACCTCCCGCGAACGCCAAACCCGGCGCCCCGCCAGATCATAAACCTCAACCTGCGCCGCCCCGGCACCCGCCATCTCAAACCGGATCACGGTCTGCGGGTTGAACGGATTGGGCCACGCCCCCAGGCCGGTCACCAAAGTCCCCCCGGGGGGACTTTCACCGACCGCCGCCAGGTCACCCAGGCGTTCTTCGATGCCATCAACGGCGATCCACCCGCCGGGCCCGGTTTCCTCGTCAACAATGGCCAGGCGCACCGTTTGGCCGGACCACGCCCCGAGGTCCCACAAACGTTCGCCCATCCCCGACAGGTTGTTGGTGTGGATGCGCGACAACTCCAACCCCGTCGCGTCATCCAGCAAGGCCACGTAACACGTTTCGGCGTAGTACCCGCCGCCGATCAACAGGCGCAAATGGTCGCCCGTCACCACGAAGGGCCGCGACTCCAGGCGTGCCGTGGCCGAGTCGCCCCAGGCCGCACCGGGCAAACCGATGGTGGCCAGTGGCCCCCCGTAATTTTCAAAAGTGCTGAACCAGCCGTGGCCCTTCACGCCCGCCGGCGAGTCATCGCGCAGCACCGCGTTTTCGCCAAAGGTCGGCACCGCTGCCGCTCCCGTACGTATCGGCCAGTCGCCCACGAACGGGTCATCAAATATCACCACAGGCGTCTGTCCGCCATCGTCAAACCGGATGCTGTCGAACCGCACGGTCACGAACCACGAATCGTCCCGCGGGTCCTGATCCTTGGCCAGGCGTGCAAAAACTTCTGCGCTCGCCCCCGCGTCAAATCGCTTGATTTCCGGCGCCCAGCCCGCGTCCACGGACGTGCGCGCGGCCATGGTCCATCCGGCCGGATCAGCCGCCACCATGTGGCTCGTCGGGTGGTTGTCGATGTCCAGATCCTGCTCCACAAAGAACAAATGATGCCAGCCATCGCGCACCAGATACTGCACGCTCTCGAGGTCACGGGTTTTGCCTGCGGTGCCGTCGTGCTCATAAAAAACACCACCGTCAGACCAGTTGACCAGATCAGCCGACACCGCCCGATGCACGATGCCCCGCCGATAGCCAGGGTACCCGCCGAGCCGCAAGCCCGCCGTCGAAAGCATGTTCCACTGCGCCCCATCGTGATACACGAATGGGTCGCGGAACGAACTCCAGGCCTGCTCCGGCCCCCAGTGATAAGTCAGCGTATCGGGTTCAAAAACCGGGTTGGCGACGCTCTTGGTCCAGGTCGTCAGATCATCTGACCAGGCCAGACAGGCGCGCTGCACCATGGCCCCAGTGATGCCGGTGTAGAGCATGGCCCAGCGCCCGGAGGCGTCGTCGTAAACCACATCCGGCGCCCACATCGCCACGTCATCATACCAACCGGGCCCGCTGGTGAGGGCCGGTCCCAAAATGTCCCAGTGGCGCAGATCCGCCGAAGTGGCGTGCCAGATGGTATCGGCGTTGGCCGGATGGGCGTCGTGCTGCGGAATGGTGTGGTAAAAAACGTGGTACTGGCCGGCGTCCTGGATCAGGCTGAAATCCCAGACCTGCTGGCCGGGCTGCACGAGGTAGGGCGTTTCAAAATCGAACGTGACCAGGGCCCACGACGGCACCGCCACCAGGGCCAGGCCCAGGAGAACGAAGATGGCGGCACGATGTC
Source organism: Candidatus Krumholzibacteriia bacterium (assembly GCA_030632925.1). Classification (GTDB taxonomy): domain Bacteria; phylum Krumholzibacteriota; class Krumholzibacteriia; order LZORAL124-64-63; family LZORAL124-64-63; genus JAGRNP01. The sequence continues at coordinate 4,757 of DAOVTU010000225.1, forward strand.
CGAAGCGGAAGGTCTCGGTGTTCATAAGGCTGGTGTCAGATCCCTGCTATTGTGTCGGCCCATTTGGTGGCCTCTATTATAACACAACGGAGGGGGTATCAGTCCAAATCCAGCTTTACGGTCCCCTTGTTGATCTTTGCCTGGCACATCAGGCGCCGATCGGCATCCAGATCCATGGCTTTTTCTTCGTCAGTGGGCGCCGACAGGTTGTTCAAGCCGGACAGCACCGTGGTGGCGCATTTCCCGCAAACCCCACTCAGGCAACCAAATAGCACACCGAGTTCGGCCGAACCCTCCATGGAGCCACCGGCGAAGGCGTTTTTCTGACGGGATCGGGTCTTGATGGTAGGCAAAAGGCTCTCCTCGATGTTGAACGTACGAAACAGCGAACCCTAAGGTACCCGAATTTTCCGCCTTCGCATCCCCCACACCGTATCGGCGGTGTACAACCCGAGGGCCACCCAGATCAGTCCAAAACTCACCCCATGGTCGCGGGTAAAGGGCTCGCCAAAGGCCACCACGGCCAGAAAAAGTTGAAAAGACGGCGCCAGATACTGCAGGAAACCCATGGTCGCCAACCGCAACCGCCGAGCGCCTTCAGCAAACCAGATCAAAGGCAACGCCGTGATCACTCCTGCCAAAAACAGCAACACATCCAGTTGCAGCGTACTATGGAAAAACACCAGCTCGCCCTGCCACGCGCGCCACACCATCCAGCCCACGGCCACCGGCGCCAGCATCAGCGTCTCGGCCGTCAGGCCCTGTATCCCGCTGGCGGGCACCTGTTTGCGCAGCAGCCCATAAAACCCGAAACTGACCGCCAGGGTCACCGAAATCAGCGGCATCCGGCCCAGATGAACCGTGATCCAGACAATGCCCGCAGCCGCCAAAACCACCGCCACCAATTGCACCGGCCGCAACCGCTCGCGCAAAAAAACAAAGCCCAACAAGACGTTGACCAGAGGCGTGATGAAGTACCCCAGGCTGGCTTCGACCAGCCGGCCATTGGCCACCGCCCAGATGAATACACCCCAGTTGGTGGCGATCAAGACCGTGGTCACCATGAGGGTCAACTGGGTGCGCCGGCTGCGAAACAGGGCCGCAAATTCGC
>DAOVTU010000395.1 GCA_030632925.1 Candidatus Krumholzibacteriia bacterium
CCATGGCCAAAATCCGCCCCGCAGCCCTCAGTGGCGCCTGGTATCCCGGCGATCCGGCCGAGTTGGCCGCCCAAATCGACGGTTTTCTGGCCCTGGCAGACCCGGACCAGCGACCGGCCGGTCGGGCCCTGATCGCCGTTCTGCCCCACGCTGGATTTATGTACAGCGGGGCCACAGCAGGCCATTTGTACGGGTTATTGGGCACTTTTGAGCCTAAACGGGTTTTTATCCTGTCGCCCAACCACCGGGTGGCTCTGCACCAGGTTGCCCTCAGCAGCTCCAGCGCCTTTGCCACACCGCTGGGCGAGGTGACCGTGGATCAGGAGGCGACCAACCGGCTGGCCGCCCACCCACTTTTTGCCGTTGATGACCATGCCCACGCCCAGGAACATGCGGTGGAAATCCAACTGCCCTTTCTGCAGCGGGTTTGGCCGGCAGGCCCTCCGGCCATTGTGCCCCTGCTCGTGCCCCAGCTCGACGGAGCCGCTGGCCGCCAGGTTTCGCGGGCCTTGGCCACGGAAATGCAACCTGGTGACCTGTTGCTCGTATCGACGGACTTCACCCACTATGGGGCGGCCTTTGGCTACGTCCCCTTTAGCCAGGACATCCCGGCTGCGCTGGAGAAACTGGACGCCGGGGCCATTCTGAAAGTCCTGGCCGCGGACTCCGATGGCCTGCGCCAGTACGGCCGCGAAACAGGCATCACCATGTGTGGGCTGCAGGCGGCCGCCGTGGCCCTGGACTGCGGGTTGCCCACTGGGTACGAAGGAGCCCTGTTGCACTACAGCCGCAGTGGCGACCAGGAGAACGACTACACCCAATCGGTCAGCTACGCGGCCATCCTGCTGAGTAGCGGACCCAACAATGACCAGGAGGGGGCCTGATGCTCGAACCCGGACCGCAACTGAACAACCTGAGCACCACGGAACGGGATTTTTTGCGGGAGGTGGCCCTGCTGGCGGTCCAGAACGCCGTCAAAGAGCAGGATCCGCCCAATACCCGTGATCTGGCCCGGATGGCAGGTGTGGATCTGACCCCTCGCCTGCTGGTCAAACGCGGGGCCTTTGTGACCCTGCACCTGGCTGGGAAACTGCGCGGGTGCATCGGCTACATTGAAGGGCATTTGCCCCTGGTCGATGCGGTGGCCCGCAACGGACGGGCCGCGGCACTGGAAGATCCGCGTTTCGCGCCGGTCAGCTTGGCGGAATTGCCCCAACTGGACCTTGAGGTGTCGGCGCTCACGCCGTTGCGCACCGTGGCCCGGCCCGAGGACATCATCATCGGGCGGCACGGGATATTGTTCGAAAAACAGGGCCACAAAGCCGTGTTTTTGCCCCAGGTGGCGCCAGAACAGGGCTGGGACCTGGAGACCACACTGGGCCATCTGGCCCTCAAAGCGGGGCTCAGCCCCGGTGATTGGCATGAAGGGGCCCTATTCCAGGTCTTTGAGGCCGAAGTTTTCTAGTTGTTGAAATTGGGTAAACGGGCTATTTTCTAGGCCCGTGCATTTTGTGGCGAGGTGCTTGCCCACCTTTGTCCATGGGTTGGTATCAGAAGACCATCCCCCCGTTTATTGGTTCTATTCAGATGTCTCCGAAAGAGATGGTAATCATGGGTTTGTTGGACAAGGTCGCGAAATTCACAGCCGCTGATGATCTGCGCAAAGCGTATCTCTGCACTTTTTTCCGGGTCATCGAATCGGCCCAGGAAAATACGGTCCAATATCAGGGCCGCGACGTGATCATGCTCGGCAGCAACAATTACCTCGGTTTGACCAACCACCCGCGGGTCAAGGAAGCGGCCCAGAATGCCATCTCCAAATACGGCACCGGCACCGCAGGTTCACGTTTCCTCAACGGCACGCTGGACATCCATGTCGAATTGGAAGAGAAACTCGCGGCGCTGGTGGGCAAGGAAAAAGCCCTCATTTTCAGCACCGGTTTCATGGTCAACCAGGGCGTGCTCAGTTCGCTGGTGGCCCGCAAGGAAACCATCATCGTTGACCGCACCGACCACGCTTCGATTCTCGACGGGGCCCGACTCAGTTTCGCCGATGTGCGCAAATACCGTCACAACGACATGGAAAATCTGGAGTTGGTGCTCAAGTCTGAAAAAGACACCAACAAACTGGTCGTCGTCGACGGCGTCTTCTCCATGGAAGGCGACATCGCCAAGCTGCCCGAAATCGTGAAGTTGTGTAAGAAATACGATGCGGTGCTCATGGTCGATGACGCCCATGGCGTGGGCGTGCTCGGCGACCACGGCCGCGGCACCTGCAACCACTTCGGAATGACCGATGACGCCGCCCTGATCATGGGCACGTTCAGCAAGTCTCTCGCCTCGGTGGGTGGGTTTGTTGCTGGAGACTCCGATACCATCGACTACATCCAGCACTTGGCGCGAGCGCTGATGTTCTCGGCCAGCATGCCGCCCGCTTCGGTGGCCTCGGTTTCAGCTGCGGTTGATGTCATGCTCGAAGAAACCTGGCGCCACGAGGCGTTGTGGAAGAACAACGACATCATGCGCGAGCGCCTGCAGAGTGCGGGCTTCGACACTGGACCTTCAGAGACTCCCATTATTCCGGTGGTCATCGGCGAAAGCATGACCACGTTCCAGATCTGCCGCCGGCTGATCGACGAAGGTGTGTTCGTCAATCCGGTGGCCAGCCCGGCCGTCGAAGAGGGCAACGCCCTGATTCGCCTGAGCCTGATGGCGACCCACACCGAAGACGAAATCCACAAGGCCATGGACATCATGGTCCGGGTGGCGCGCGAGATGGGCATCATCCCGGCCTAGTTTGCGGCACGTCCAGCTCGGCAACGCGTTGCTGTTGTTCAGAAACCCGGGCTGTCGATTGGCAGCCCGGGTCTTTTTCAAGGAGAACTCATGGCTTTGGACATCGTGACCGTTGGCGCCGACAAGGCCGCCTTGAAGGATTTCCTGCAGGTCCCCTATCGCATCTACCGCGACGATGCCCACTATGTTTTCCCGTTGCTCGACGAGATGAAGCACTTTCACGACAAGCAGAAAAACCCCTTCTACAACCATGCCGAGTCGGAGTTGTGGCTGGCCCGCCGCGACGGTCAGGTTGTCGGCCGCATCGGCGCCTGCGTGGACCGCTACAACAACGAGCACTGGAACGAGAAGGTGGGCTTTTTCGGTTTTTACGAAGTGGACGATGACACCGAAGCCGCTGCCGCCCTGCTGAAGACAGCCGCCGATTGGATCGCGGCCCAGGACATGGACCTGATGCGCGGGCCCGGTTGCTTCACCTCGAACCACGACTGGTACGGCCTGCAGATCGACGGCAAATTCGACCGCCCGGTGGTCGGCATGCCCTACAATCCGCGCTACTATGAATCCCACTTGGAAACATTCGGTCTGACCGGTTGCAAGGACCTGTTTGCCTGGCACCTGGAAACCAGCGGCCAATATCCCGAAAAAATGCAGCGCCTGATCGACCGCCTCGCCAATCGTCCCGGTCTCGTCATCCGGCCGTTCAAAATGAAGAAGTTTTTCGAGGACGCTTCGCTGGTGCGCGAACTGTACAACAAGTGCTGGAACGAAAACTGGGGTTTCATTCCGTTGGACGACGAGGACTTCGCCTACATGGCCAAGGACATGAAGTCCATGGTCGACGCCGACTTCCTGCTGGTGGCCGAGATGAACGGCGAGCCCATCGGTTTCAGCCTGACCATCCCGGATTTCAATCAGGCCACGCAGTCGTTGAAGGGCAAACTGTGGCCTTTTGGCTGGCTCAAATTTCTGTTGGCCAAGCGCAAGATCAACTACGCGCGCACGATTTTGATGGGCGTATTGCCGGAGTACCGCAAGCTGGGCATCGACTTGGTGATGGTTTTCAAGACCATGCAGGCGGCCTTCGACAAGGGTATCACGGCCGGCGAGTGCTCCTGGATTTTGGCGGACAACAAACCGATGAACAAAATTCTCGAAGGCTACGGTGCGGACAAGTACAAGACCTACCGCGTCTACGAAAAACCGGTGAGGTAGGGTGTGACCTCGGCCCCTTCATTGGTCGCTTTAACCGGCGGCAGCGGTTTTCTCGGCAGCCACATTGCCGATGCCTTGTTGGCCGCAGGTCATCAGGTGCGCGTGGCGG
>DAOVTU010000589.1 GCA_030632925.1 Candidatus Krumholzibacteriia bacterium
GACTGGCGGAAATCGACTTCTTCGTTGTTACCCAACACCACGGTGCCGTCTTCCAGGATACCCAACAGCAGATTCCAGAGCTTGGGATGCGCCTTTTCGATCTCATCAAAGAGAATGATCGACAGGTTTTTTTCGCTCTCGGGCGGATACAGGCGGCTCAATTTGCTGTCCGCTTCACTGATCATGCCCGACTGGTTGTCCAGCGCCTTGCGGTGGTGCTTGTCGATGTTTTCCTGGCTCAGCAGGGGACGGATTTCGCCACCGACATAGCCCGGAGGTGAACCCAAAAGCTTGGAGATGTTGTAGTGAGCCGAGTACTCCTGGCAGTTCACACGGGTGTAGGCCCGCTTGTTGCCAAAGATGGTTTCGGCCAGGGCGCGCACGGTTTCGGTCTTGCCGACACCGGTGGGGCCCATGAACATCATGGTCAGCAGGGGGCTCTCGGGGTCGTGCACGCCGGCAATCAGACGGCTGAAACTGTCCGAGAGTTTATCGATAGCCTTCGGTTGGCCGACGACCATCTTGTTCATATGGGTCGCAAATCGTACGAGCTGATCGTTGCGTTTGGCTTTTTGGAGGGTCTTCACGTCCGTGTCCCTTTTGCTGGGCATCGGCATTGGATCAATGCCGTCGCAGTTATAGACTTCCATGTCGGGGCAATCAAAAAGCCCGCCCCTGACACATCTTTTCGGATGGTCAGCGGCGGGCTTGAGGCCAATCTTACGGTGAGAGTCCCGTAAGTGCCATAAAGACACCAGATTGCAAATTTTCTACGTTTCCGGCAAATAAGCTTTCTTCAGGTAATCTGCCTGCTCGGCCCCGGGACTCGCAATCCAACGATCGTCAATTTCGGGCCGCACCGGGTTATTCAACCTGATGTAGGCTTCGACCGCCTCGGCCGTCGTCACGCCCGAAGGCATGATTTTGTCGGCCTTGATGGTCGTCAGGAAATCCAGGCCGCTGTTGCCTTCCATCAGGAAGTTCGTCACCACGACCTTATAGAGGCGATCAGGATCCCAGGGTTCGCCGGCGATTTCCAGGCTGCATACGCGGTCCCAGTCTTCGCGAGTAAGATCGACAACGACCTTCGCCCCACCGACATGGATCCCACTGCTATTGCCCACCACCCGGCGCTCGATGATCCGCCGTATCATGCGGCCGTCCATCTCCACCACGTCCAGCTCGTTGCCGAAGGGCAGCACGCTGAAGATGTCGCGGGTTGTCAGGTCGCCCTGGGCGATGTTGGCCCGCAGGCCACCACCGTTCTGGAAGCTGAAATCGGCATTGAAGTAGCCGATCATTGCGTCGGTGACCAGGTTGGCCACGAGGTTGGCCCCCGCGTCGCCACGGCCCATCGAAACGGCAGCCTTGCCGATGACCTTGTTCATCTCGGCCTCGGCCTCGTCGTGATACGGCCGGATGACCTCGGCGATTTCAGCGTCGGGCCACAGTTCATCCTCAAAGAGGGTGATCAGCGTGCCCTGGCCGTGGGGCGTATCGTAACCGACCAGCGTTTTGGTCTCGCGGTCGATCAGCAGGATGGCGTGTCCGATGCTCGAGCCGTTGCCAAAGCTTTCGAAACACATGGTGTGGTTCATGGGGTCGATCCAGGGATGATGGTAGCCGCGATGGGTATGACCACCAACGGCGATATCGATGCCCGGCACCACATTGACCAGCTCCATGAGGTTCATGCCACCACCAGAGTAGTTGCTGCCCCGGCTGCCCTGCAGGTCGTCGGCGTCGTCGTCGTTCTCGCCGGCGAGTTTCTTCCAACCCTTGTCCGGGTCGTAGGGCAGGCCCTCGTGAATGCCCAACAGGATCAGGTCGGCACCCTCGTCCTTGAGCTTGTCCCGGTAGATCGGAATCGTCTCGGCCATGTCGCGGAATTCGAGGCCCTCGATGTTGTCGGGGAAACTCATTTTCGCGGTACCCGGCGTGATGATACCCACCACTCCGATCTTGATACCCTGGTAGTCGAGCATCAGCGTCGGCTCCACCCAATCCACGTACGTACCCGTGGATTCTTCGTACAGGTTCGAGCAGATCCAGGGAAACTTCGACAGTTTGGCCAGGCGTTCGCAGTTCACGCGGCCCATGTCAAAATCATGATTGCCCGGCACGGCAAATTCGTACCCGATGGCGTTGTAGTACTCGATGACGGCGGTGCCCTTGGTCTTGTTGCCGATGGGCGTGCCCTGGAACATGTCGCCTACGTCCATCAACAGCACTTCTTCGCCGTTGGCGGCCGCGTTGGCGCGCACTTCCTTGATGTAACGAGCCGCCGAGGCGCCGCCACCCAACGGTGGCGGATGCTCGGGGTTCATGAACTTGGCCATTTCCGGGGCAATGTGACCGTGCATGTCGTTGGTCCACATCAGGTGCAACCGCAGAATGCCGTCATCATCACCCGCCTGGCCGCTGCCGACGGCCATGAAGCCCACCAGGGCGACCGCAAGCAGCAGGGTTTTCTGGATTGAACGCATGCTAGAACTCCAATTTATAGCCGAGACCGATCCGGAACCGCGTGTCGTCGACACGGGCGTAGGGGTCGGTACGGAAGTTGTCGCCAAAGTAGTCCGCCGGGTACGGGAACTGGTGTGCCTGTACACTGGACAATTTACTCAATTCCAGCGAAGCGGACAGCATGCCACCACCGATGGGGGCGCCCACACCGGCCGAGAATACGCTGGCGCTGGCATCCCGGTCCTCATAGCTGTCGAAGTGCCGAAATCCGACGCGCAACGGTATACCGTTGTAGAACATGTGCTCCAGGCCCACGCGCACGTCGGTGACGTCATTGAGGTTCTGGGGGTTGTCTTCGGCGGGGAGCTCGGCGTCGTTCAGCTCGCTCCAGGGCTTGTATTCCACCTCGATGGTGAACACCGTGCGCGGATC
>DAOVTU010000278.1 GCA_030632925.1 Candidatus Krumholzibacteriia bacterium
GCCACCAGACCCGAATTCGGACCTTCAGCCGGTCCATCGGATCCGCCATCACCCGGGTTGACCTGGCTCCAACCTGGAGGGTCTCCGGGATCCGGTCCAGTGGATCCACCAAAGTTGGCATCGGATGGCACGGCGGTAAAGCACACCATAACGACCAGCATCGCAGCCAAAACAAAGGTTCTTGAGATTTTCATATCTTCGTCCTCCCTCTCTCCACACACCCCTCACCCCACGGGGTCAGGAATTTTAGCAGGCTCGATGGGGGCATGTCAATGTAAAAATGAGAATCAAGATTCAAATAGTCCATTAAGCTCAGTATCTATTAGTCTGCTGTCGCCAGCGCCAGTGCCAGCGTGGCCTGGGCCAGGCGACGACCGGCGGACCCCACGGAATAGGCGGGTCGTGGCGGCCGATCATCGATGATATCCCGCTCCATGCAGCCGACCTTGGTCAGATCATCCAGGGCGTTCGCCAAGGCCCGCGGGGTAGCGGTCGGCAGGGCCTGTGCGACATGGGAGTAGCGGTGGCAGCCGGCCTGGACTGCCGCCAGCACCGGCAGCGACCATTTGCGCGCCACCAACTCCAGCCAGGTCCGGGCGCGAGCGCACTTCACAACCTCAAGGCACTCCGCGGCGATAGCTTCCCCCCAGGGTGTGAGCAGGTATTCTGGCCTCAGCGGGTGCCCGTGGCCCGGATTGGGCATGACAAGGTTGGCTTCCTCCGCTGCTGCCAGGGCTCGGCGCAACGAGGGCCCACTGATTTGCAACCGGGCCGTCAACACCGCAAAGCGTTCGCCCCCGCTATGACCGATTTCCGCCACCAGGGGCACCAGCCAGCGGTGGTGGCTGAGGCGCACCAATCCAGCCATGGATGGCATTTCGATCGAGGTGTCCGGCTTGGCCATCGTGGTCTCCAGATTTTTGGGGTTGCGACAATAGTATAGTTACTATAGTTTTGTTCCATACGCAATACAATTGTCCGACCTCGGGGAGATGGAAAAACTATGACCAGAATTCAAGAACTTGGCTTTGACGGCGGATTGACCTGCGCCCTGCAATGCGCCGACCTCGACAAGACGTTGTCCTGGTATCAGGAAGTGCTCGGCTTCGAGTTGCTGTTCAAAGTCGATGAGCTGGCCTGGGCCGAGCTCAAAAGTCCCGTGGCCGGGGTGAGTGTCGGAGTGGCACAGGCCGAAGTGCCATCTGTGACGGGGGGCGCGACCCTGACCTGGGGCGTGGCCGACATTGCGGTCGCCCGGGCCCGGCTCGAATCCGACGGCGTGAGATTTGACGGTGAAACCCAACTGATTCCAGGCATGGTGAGTCTGGCTACCTTTTTCGATCCGGATGGGAACCGCCATATGCTCTACCAGGATTTGGCCGAGGAGGGGACCTCATGTTGAGTCGCGGCGTGATCCTGGGAGCATTGATGGTCTTGATTTCGGGTCTGGCCGCAGCAGAAGAGCTCGATACACTTTCATGGCTTGAAGGGCACTGGATAGCCGAAGCCTTCGGCGGAACCATTGAGGAAATCTGGCTGCCCGCCGCGGGCAATGCGATGCACGGTGTATTTCGGCTCACAGTCGAGGGCCGGTTGGAATTTTCGGAGTTTTTGCAAGTCACCGCCGAAGAAGATCAGGTGGTCATGCGCTTCGAACACTTTCGGGCGAACTATTCGACCTGGGAGGGCGATGGCCTGCCCATGGAGCTCAAGGTCACCGAGGCCGAAACCAGCAGCGTGGTATTTGAGGCGATCAACGAAGACAGCCCCAGCCGGATCGGCTACTCCCTGGTCGAGGATGAGTTGCTGGTGACTGTGACGGGCGTTGAAGGTGTTTTGCGGTTTCGGCGCAAGTGACGGCCTTAATCGGGAATGAACCTTGCCAAAGATCATCTTTAGACTTAGTCTAAGTCCATGAAAAATCTCATGGAAACCCTGCGCCAACACGGCATCCAGCCCACGCCCCAGCGGCTGGAGGTGGCGCGCTATATCCTGGAATGCGACCGGCACTTTTCGGCCGAGCAGGCACTGTCTATCGTCCTGGAACGCTGTCCGACCATATCGCGCGCCACGGTTTACAATACTCTGAATATCCTGGTTGAAAAGGGGTTGGTGGCCGCGCGTGTACTGACCGAGGGCGCCGTAGTCTTCGACTCCCGGGTGGCCCGGCACCACCATCTGATCGATACCGAGACCGGTGAAATCCATGATGTGGATTGGGGGGCCCTCAAGGTCTCGGGCACGCGTTCGCTCGCCGATTTTGAGGTGCAGGAGTACCATGTGGTTCTCAAGGGGAGGAAAAAACAGTAGCCGGGTTGCGTTTTGTTTTTTTTATGGCTAAATTAGACAGAGTCTAAAACAAGACCAATACCAGAGGTGGGACATACCCACGCTTCACGTCGAACGAGGAGGCATCGAACATGAGCAAAAAAGCTGACGGATGTGTTCAGCCGGCCGGAGGGCCGATCAGTTCAGCAACTGCTGACGCATCCCCGGAAACTCCATTTCCCGAAAGGAAGCCCATTATGATGGCAAGAGTCGGTCACCAGGCCCCGGATTTTGAAGCCAGCGCCTACGTCAACGGCGGGTTCGAGAATATCAAACTGTCGGACTACAAAGGTCAGTGGGTGACGCTTTGTTTCTATCCGGGGGATTTCACCTTCGTGTGACCCACCGAACTGGCGGCAGTTGCCGCCAATCATGATCAACTGACCAAGCTCGGCGTTCAGGTCTTGTCCATGAGCACCGACAGCCGCTTTACCCATCTCATCTGGCAGGAAGAAGAACTGTCCAAGATGGTCGACGGGGGCGTGCCCTTTCCCATGTTGAGCGATGCTGGCGGTGCCATCGGTTCCGTTTATGGCGTGTATGATGAAGAGTCGGGTGTGGACATCCGGGGGCGCTTTCTTATCGCCCCCGACGGCGTGATCCAGGCCATGGAAGTGATGACTCCGCCGGTGGGCCGGAATTTCTCGGAATTGGTGCGCCAGGTGCAGGCATTCCAGCTTGTGCGTGAGACCAAAGGAGCCGAGGCCACTCCGGCCGGCTGGACACCGGGCAAGCCAACGCTCAAGCCGGGGCCAGATCTGGTGGGCAAGGTATGGAAAGTGTGGCAACCGGAGAAGGAATAGGTTCTTGGAGAGTCAATATCCAGGGGAGCCGGCAAGTTCGGTTCCCCGTTTGTTATAAAATGACTTGATTGACGGCGGACTTGGAATCTATGGTCTCCAAATATTGTCTGACGGAATTCATGGCATCAGGAGGGGATAGACATGTTCACAGGTAGTTCCAATAGGTTTTTGCTCAGCTTGGTGGTTCTGGCATTCGTAGGGGTGGCAGGTTGTTCAACGGCTCCGCCAGTCGAAACCGAGTCCATGAAGGGTGTCGAGGGCCTGGATACTTCCATCCGTGAACTTCAGACCCTGTTGTATGGGTACTCCTATTATTTTGCCGGTGAAGTCGAACTGGCCACTACGGAGATCTTCCACAATTCTCCCGACCCTCAGGTCCGCATGGCGGCGCTGGAATGGTACAACAATGCGGTGCCAGAAATGACCAAGGCCTGCTTCAATCATGACCCCTTCGTTGGACTGGCTGGTGCTGCCGTCTTTGCGATTCAAGTGAAGCAGTACCTGACGACGGGCAATGGGCACGAAATTTTTGGGGCCCACCAAGAGCAGGCCGTGGAAACGGCCACGCGCCTGGTGACCGACATCCAGGACATCGCTAATGTCGTCTGGCAAGGCGGCGAATTGGCGGAGTACACCCAGATGGTCAAAGCCGTGGCCACGGAAAACCCCATCGAGAACAACCGCTACGTACGGGGCATTTTTTCAGTCGAAGGTCTGCAGGCCATGGGCACATCTTCGGATCTGGGCCTGCATGCCCTGGGTTCAATGAACGAACAGATGCTCGCCATGACCCACCGCACGAACCTCATGACGGCCAGCGTTCCGCGCCAGGTCGCCTGGCAGACGACGATGATCATGGAACAAACCCAGGCCATGATCGCCGACATCACTGACTCGACCCTGGCCGCAGCCAACAGCACCATGATCCCACTCTTCGAGTTTTTGGCTGCGCAGCGTGAATTGACGGTCCGGGATCTGGCCATCGAGCGGACGGCCATCCTGGAAGGCCTGGCTGCCGAACGGGATGCCGTTGTTCTGTCGCTGGCCCGGGAGCGTGGGGAAATTCTGAGCGCCATTGCTGCGGAGAGGAATCTCACGATGCAGGAAATCAATGCCCTGACGATGACAGTCCTGGAGAAGGTGTCGACCGACACCCAGGAGTCGGTGTCGTCCAGTGTTGATCAGGTCTTTGGGCAAATCATGAAAATGATGGCCATTCCCTTTGTTCTGATGGTTGTCTTCATCGGACTGGTGATGATGTGGGTGCGCAGTACGGTCAATCGAATATTGGATGCGAAGGAACGCTAGAACGCGCTGTTGCCTGCCGGCACCATCGTTCTGCAGAGGCTCCCTTGTATGAGGGAGCCTCTCGTTATAGGGCAACTAAAAGAAGGTCGTGATCCGCTGAATCACCCAAAATGCCGCCATGGTGCCGATGGCATAAGGCATCACGGCCCAAGCCCAACTGGGCCACTGCACTTCGACACGGCGCCCGATTTGCCGGCCCAGAAAAGCCAGCACCAGGATGACCGCAATAAAAACCAGCTGCCCGATTTCGACACCAACATTGAACAGCAGCAAGGCGACGGGGATCGACTTCTGGGGCAACCCGAGCTCGGTCAGGGCCCCGGCAAAGCCGAAGCCATGCAGCAGGCCAAAAGTGAAAGCAACCACCCACGGATACTTTTCGGTCAGTCCCGGTTTGCCCTTTTGGCTATGCACAATTTCAGCGGCAACGAAAACAATGCTCAGGGCGATGATCGCTTCGATCGGCGGCCCACTGACCCTGACCAGTCCCAGGGTGGCTGCGGCCAGCGTCAGGGAGTGGGCGAGGGTGAACGAGGTCACGGTGATCAGGATTCGCCGCGACCCTTTGACCAGGATCAGCAGCGCGAGCACGAACAGGAGATGATCGAAGCCGGATAGAATGTGCTCGACGCCGAGCAGCAGGTAGGCCCGGGCCACTTCCCACGGGTTGGGTTGGGTCGGCACGACAAACGAGGGGTTGCCCGGGGTCAGCCGGCGGGCTTCGTTCACGCCGTCAGCGTGATCAAAGCGGACCAGCACATCGGTTGCCGTCTTGTCCAGGCCTTCGATCCGGATGGTGCCACCAGCCAGGCCGCCGGGGCATTTCATGCGCCAGCGCGCGACATAC
>DAOVTU010000106.1 GCA_030632925.1 Candidatus Krumholzibacteriia bacterium
ACATCTGGCTCAACGAGGGTTTTGCCACCTGGTGTGAGGCCTATTGGCTGGAACAGTCGGTCGGAGTGGAGGCCTACCGGGCCGAGATGAACGACGCGCGTTTCCTGGGTGGCGGCACGATCTTCGTGGAAAACCCGAACAATTTTTACACCATTTTCGACTTCAACCTGAGCTACCAGAAAGCCAGTTGGGTGCCGCACATGTTGCGGCGCATGGTGGGCGAGGCGGACTTCGCGGCGGGCCTGCAGTTGTGGCGCGACACCCATGAGTTCAGCGGCGCAACGACCGAAGATTTTCAGGCGGTTTTTGAAACCGTTTCGGGCCTGGACCTGCAGCCGTTTTTCCAACAGTGGATTTATGGAGAATATTTTCCCGCCTATGAATTGTCCTGGACCGCCGTGCCCGAAGGCGGGCAGACCCGCGTGATGGTCAAGATTGCCCAGACCCAATTGAACACGGGTCTGTTCACCATGCCGTTGGACCTGCGGGTGACCACTGACCTGGGCACAACCACGGTGGTGGTGCAAAACAGCCAGGCCGAACAGTGGTACGATTTCCTGGTCACCGGCGATGCGCTGAATGTGGAACTGGATCCCGATGGCTGGGTGCTGTGCACCGTCAGCAATGGTGGTGTGAGCGATGTGCCGGCTTCTGCGGTGGCGGCCATGCAACTGCGGGACAATGTGCCCAATCCGTTCAATCCGGCCACCGACATCCGCTTCCATCTGGGCCTCGAGACCGCGGTGCGCCTGGACATTCACGACGTGTCTGGACGATTGGTAAAAAAGCTGGTTGCCGAAACGATGGCCGCGGGGGATCATCAGGTGCGTTGGGATGGCACCGATATTGCCGGACGCGCGGTGGCTTCAGGTACCTATTTCGCCCGCCTGCAGGGCGCTGGATTGTCGCAGGTGCGCCCCTTGACGCTGGTCCGTTAACCCGCGATTCAAATACTCAAGACAGGATCTCCATGCTCTTTCTCCTGGCCGCATCACTGCTGTGGGCCTTTTCCTTTGGCTTGATCAAGGGCCAGTTGGCGGGGTTGGACCCAGTGGCGGTGGCCACGATCCGGTTGCTGTTGGCGGCAGTGGTGTTTCTGCCGTTGATGCTGCGCGGGCGTCTGGGACTGCGCCTTGTGTGGCGGGCCATGACCCTGGGCGTGGTGCAGTTTGGCCTGATGTACGTGCTCTACATTGCCAGCTTTGCCTGGTTACCCGCCTGGAAGGTGGCGCTGTTCACGATCTTCACGCCGCTTTACGTAGTGGCCATGGATGACCTGGCCAAACGGCGCTTCACGCCGAGTCATTTGCTGGCCGCCGTTGCGGCGGTGGTGGGTGCGGCGGTGGTTTTGCAAGGCAATCCCAGCGGATCCAGTTGGCGGGGTGTTTTGCTCCTGCAGGGCGCCAATCTCTGTTTTGCCAGAGGGCAATTGCAATTTGTCGGCCTGCAGAAAGCCGCCGGAGGTCGAGATGCGGCTCTGATCGGTTGGATGTATCTGGGAGCCTTTTTTGTCACCTTCCTGGCTCTGCTGGCGCGCTCGGGCGGGATGCCTTTGGCGTCTTTTGCCGACTGGACCCCTGCTGCCCGTTGGTCGCTGCTGTATCTGGGGCTGCTGCCCACCGGATTGGGCTTTTACCTCTGGAACAAGGGCGCCACGCGCACCTCGCCGGGTATGTTGGCGGTGGCCAACAATTTGAAAGTGCCGTTGGCGGTGCTGGTTTCGTGGACGGTTTTTGGCGAATCAGCGCCCTTTGTCAGGGTCGGGCTGAGTTTGGCGATCATCGTGGCGGGGCTTGTCTTCCTGATGCCCCGTGAAAAACGAAACTAAGGATTACACTTATATCTTCAGTTGCCTGCGGTTCAGTCGATTAAAAGAATCAGACCCAACCGGAGGAATCATGGAAACCAAAGAACTCGCACCGGGCCTTTGCCTGGGCATCGAAGTGATAGACGGCCAACACGCCCGCTTTTTTGAGCTGATGAACCGGATGGTTGCGTCGGACACCCTGGACGGCAACCGGGAACTGGTGGCAGAAGTCCTGGCCGAGATGGTGGCCTACGTGCATGACCATTTTCAGACCGAAGAAGAATTGATGGAGCGCTTCGAGTATCCCGACATGATGGCGCATGTTGTGAAGCACGCCCAGTTCGCCGCCATCGTCGAAAACTTTCACGAGAAATACGTGAACGAAGAAATCGGTTTGGATGACGAAGTGATGGGTTATCTGGTGGAATGGTTCACCGAACATATCCGGGTGGAAGACCCGAAGTATGTGGAGCTGTTCAAGGCCAACGGAGTCGTTTGAGGCCGCGCCCCTTCAGGTATCAAGACAACAGCTGCAGTATCGGCGCCTCGGCGGGACATCCCAGTCGGAACGGCACCCACTGACCCGCACCTGATGACGTGTGAAGCCGACTTATTCCCTGCTCGTAAATTCCCCACGGATATTTGAAGCGACCGGTCAGGGCCAGGGCGGATTTCCCTGCCAATCCCAGTTGTCCACCATGGGTGTGGCCCGCCAGGGTGAGGTTTGCGCCCAGGGGTGCGGCGGTGTCGAAGGCTTCGGGCCGGTGGCTCAGCAGGATGGAAAACTGATCCGGGTCGGCCTCCGCCAGTGCTTCGCCCACCGAGTTGGCCAGGTAGGGGGTGTGCTGCCGGCGGAACAACCCACCGGCCGAATCATCGACGCCGGCCAGGTAGAAATTTTCTCCCCGCCAATTCAGGACCAGTCCCTCGTTGAACAGCAGGCGCACCGGTGCCTTGGCCAGGATGCGCCGCACCTTGTCCACACCGTTGCCGTATTCGTGGTTGCCCAAGGTGACGTAGATGCCCAGTTCCGGTGCCAGTTCGGCCACCATCTCGAGGGCCTCGGCCAGCAGGCTCAGGTCGTCGGCGATGTCGCCGGTGATGGCGATCAAGTGAGGCTTTAGGGGTTTGGCCTGGGCCAGGATGGCATCCAGTCGTTCGAGGGTCATGAAGCCACCCAGATGCAGGTCGGTCAGGTGCAGGATGCGCATGCCGCTGAGTTTTGGGGGCATGTGCGGCATGGCCAGGGGTTTGAGCCGGACCCTGGCTGTTTCAGTCGTACTGGCCACACCGGCCAGGCTGGTGCCGACCGCGGCGATGGGCAGGGCCGCGGCAATGCCCTGCAGCATCAGACGCCGTTTGGGATTGGCGAGGTGTTCTGGTTGGCCGTCCTCATCGCTGGACTTCGGTTTGCGGCGCAGAAGCAGGGCCGATATCGGCAAGACGACCAGAACCGGCAGAACCAGGCAGGCTACGATAAAGATGAGGGTTGCGAAATTTGACATGGCTGTCTTACGCACGGATTGGCTGGGAGTTCCTGCTGGTTCGCCGAAGGACAAAAAAACCGCCGGTCTCCAGGGAAACCGGCGGCGTTGATGTTCGGCTAAAAACCTGGGCTCACTGGCCCAGGCCGAGCACCTTGTGCAGGAAGGCGTAACGGTCGGCCGCCTCCTGGATCACCATGGCCGTGGGCTTGCCCGCACCGTGTCCGGACTTGGTCTGGATGCGAATCAGGGCCGGCAAGTCGCCCGCCTGGCAGGTTTGCAACCGGGCGGCGTACTTGAAACTGTGCCCCGGCACCACGCGGTCATCGTGGTCGGCGGTGGTGACCATGATCGCCGGGTAGTGGGCGCCAGCTTTCAGATTGTGGTACGGACTGTACGCGCGCAGGATGGGGAACATGTCTGCATCCTCACTGCTGCCGTAGTCGCTGGTCCAGGCCCAGCCAATGGTGAAGTGCTGGAAGCGCAGCATGTCCATGACGCCAACGGCGGGGATGGCGGCGCCGAACAACTCGGGCCGCTGGTTGACCACCGCACCGACCAGGGTGCCGCCGTTGCTGCCGCCGTAGACGGCCAGCTTGTTGGGGTTGGTGTAGCTTTGGCCAATCAGGTGTTCGGCCGCCGCAATGAAATCGTCAAAGACGTTTTGTTTGTTCTTCAGCATGCCGTCCTGATGCCACTCTTCACCGTACTCGCCGCCGCCGCGCAGGTTGGCCACGGCATAGACGCCGCCCTGCTCCAGCCAGGGCAACAGGGTGATGCTGAAACCGGGCTTCAGCGAAATGTTGAAGCCGCCGTAGCCGTACAGGATGGTGGGGTTGTTGCCGTCCAGTTCGAGGTCCTTCTTGTGAACCAGGAACATGGGCACCTGGGTGCCGTCCTTGCTGGTGAAGAAAACCTGCTCGGTGGTGTAGGCGTCGAAGTCGAATTCGATGGCCGGCTTGCGAAACAGCTCGGCTTTGCCCGTGCGGAAGTCGTAGTGGTAGATCTCGGCGGGGTTGAGGTAGCTGGTGAACGTGAAGTAGGTTTCGGTATCGTCCTGATGGCCACCAAAGCCGCCCACGGTGCCCAGACCGGGCAGGGCGATGTCCTTCTCGAAGGTGCCGTCCAGGCCGTACATTTTTACCACGTGTTTCACGTCGTGCATGTATTTGATCACGAAGCGGTTGTCGACGATGGAGGCGCCGTCCATGGGGTCAGCGCTTTGGGGCACGATCTCTTTCCAATGCGCCGGTTGCGGATGGGCCACATCGATGCCGATGATGCGTTTGCGCGGCGCGTTGTTGTCGGTCTTGAAGAAAAAGACCGGGCCGTCGTTGCCTACGAAGGTGTAGTCGGCGTCGTTTTCCATGAGCAGTTCGCGAATTACCAAGCTCTTGTCGCGCAGATCCTTGTACAGGATCCGGCTGTTGTGCGACGTGCCCTGCCAGACGCTGATCACCAGGTAGCGACCATCTTCACTGACGGTGCCGCCGAAGCCCCATTCTTTTTCGTCCGGACGTTCGTAGACCAGGGTGTCGTCGCTTTGGGGTGTATTGACGCGGTGGTAATACAGCTTCTGGTTGTAGTTGGCGCCTTCGAAGGTTTCGCCCTCGACTGGCGCCTCGTAACGGCTGTAGTAGAAGCCGCGGGAGTCGTAGTCCCAGGCGGCGCCGCTGAATTTGCTCCATTCGATCTTGTCTTTGAGGTCCTTGCCGGTGGTGATGTCGCGCACATACCAGTCGCGCCAATCCGAACCACTGGTGCTGGTGGACCAGGCCAGGTATTTGCCGTCGCGGCTGATGCTGATGCCGCCGAGGGAAACCGTGCCATCGGCGCTGAGCTTATTGGGGTCCAGCAGGATGCGCGGTTCGCCCTCGGGCGAGTCCTGCACGAAGAGCACGTACTGGTTCTGCAGGCCGTCGTTCTTGTAAAAGAAGGTGCGGCCGCCTTCGCGAAAGGGGGCGCTGTACTTGGCGTAGTCCCAGATTTCGGTCAGGCGCTCGGCGTAGGCGGCGCGCTGGGGGATGCCTTCCAGAAAACCGAATGTGACCTTGTTCTGCGCTTCGACCCAGGCGTGGGTTTCGTCGGAGTCGACATCTTCGAGCCAGCGATAGGGGTCGTCGATGGTGGTGCCGTGGTAGTCGTCGCTCTGGTCGACTGTGGCGGTGGCGGGATAGGTCAATTTTTCCATGGGTACCGGTTCTCGCGTGTAGCGGGGTGTGGGAGTGGCAGCGTTTTCGACGTTGTCGCCACATCCGGCCAGCAACAGTGCACTGACCAGGATGGTGAGCACGAGGCTCAGGCCAAGAAAGCTCTTCATGAATGGGGCTCCTGACATGTCGGGGAGACACGTTTGGGATAGGGTCCGATGGGTGGAATCGGTCCCGGTGGGATTGTTTCTTGAACGCCAAAGAGAGTACCCGAAAAGGCGTGTCTTGTCAGCGTTGTGATGGCAGGGTTAATATGAGGGGACAAGCCAAACCTGGGAGCGCTATGGACCTGCCCGTTTTGTATGAAGACAACCACCTTTTGGTGGTGGACAAACCTGCGGGTCTTTTGGCCCAGGGCGACAAGAGCGGCGACACCACCCTGGTGGACGCCGCGGGGGCGTATCTGAAGGAAAAGTACGACAAACCGGGCAAAGTATACGTGGGATTGGTGCATCGCCTGGATCGTAACGTGAGTGGGGTCACGGTGTTGGCGCGCACCAGCAAGGCCGCCGCGCGCCTTTCGGCCCAGTTCCGGGACAGCACGGTGCGCAAGACATATCTGGCTATTGTGGCGGGTGATCCGGATCCTGCCAAGGGTGATTTGACCAGTTGGTTGGCGCCTGCGGGAGACCACCGCGGCGTGACCCGGGCCCAGATGGCTCCTTTTTCCGGAGCCAGGGAAAGCCATCTCCGTTACAATGTGACCGACTCCGGCGGGGGCTTTGCCCAGGTCAGCATCGAACCGGTGACCGGCCGCCGCCACCAGATCAGGGCCCAGATGGCCCTCCTGGGTTGCCCCCTGGTGGGCGACGTGAAATACGGTTCTGAATGGCGCCTGGCGGACCATCGCCTGGCGCTGCACGCGATAAAATTGGAAATATCTCATCCGGTGGGTGGGCGAGCCATGGAGTTCACGGCCCCATTGCCGGGGGACTGGCCTTGGCCGGATCCCACCAGCCAAGGGAGAAAAGCAAAATGAAGGCCAGAAAATTCGCAGGTGTGGCGGTGCTGCTGGTGGTTTTGGTCGCCGGAATATTGCCGGCCCAGGCTGAAGAAGACAACCGGGCGGTGCATTGGGTGACCTACCGCGAGGCCCTGGAAAAAGGGGCAGCTGAAGATCTGCCTGTCCTGGTGCAATTCATGGCTTCGCATTCGGGCGTGTGCCGCAAGATGAAACGGGAGACCTACCAGGACTACAAGGTGATCCGTTATCTGAATGCGAATTTCGCCGCCACCGTGGTTGATGTGGGCGACGTGCCGTCACTGGCCCGCAAGTACAAGGTTGAGGCGGCGCCGGCGCTCTGGTTCCTGGACGCCAATGGCAAACGTCTGACGAGCATCACGGGTGAAGTCGGGCCTGAAAAATTGCTGCGGGTGGCCGAATACATCAGTGAGAAGATTTACGAAAAAATGGATTACAACACCTGGCTGGACAAACGATCCCGCCGTTAGGGGCCTTTTTGGATATCGAAGCAACAGTAATCGGTGGCGGCATTGTGGGCTGTGCCGTGGCCGCGGAATTGTCCGGCCGGGGCTTGAGCACCGCGTTGTTGGAGATGGAGTCGGGCCTGGCCCACGGCACCACCTCGCGCAACAGTGAAGTCTGCCACGGCGGCATGTACTACCCGACCGGATCGCTGAAGGCGCGTTTTTGCGTTGAGGGCCGCCGCCTGCTGAAGGATTTTTGCGAATCATCCAGTGTGGGCTACCAGGAGTGCGGCAAGCTGATCGTGGCCGTCGAAGAGGCGGAAATCCCGCATCTGGAGCGGTTGCTGGTTTTGGGGCAGGCCAACGGCGTGGAAGAATTGCGTTTGGTGGATCAGGCCGAACTGAAGGTATTGGAACCTCAGATCAATGCGGTGTGTGGCTTGCTCTCCCCGCGGACCGGCATTTTGGATGCCGAAGGCGCGGCGCGGGCCTACGCCAGGTTGGCCGCCAGCCAGGGCGCCCAGGTGATGACCGGCGCCCGGGTGACGGAGTTGGAGAAAATTGACGGTGGCTGGCGGGTGACTATTACGCCGTTGGGCGACAAACGCGCCGAGGGTTGGACCCACACCAGCCGCTATGTGGTCAACGCGGCGGGTCTGTGGGCCGATGGTGTGGCCGCTTTGGCAGGCATCGACGTGGCAGCGCGGGGATGGGAATTGCACCTGACGAAGGGCAATTATTTTGCCGTGGCCGATGCCCACGCCGGGCGAGTCAGTCGCCTCATTTATCCAGTTCCGCCAGCGAGCGGCACCAGCCTGGGCGTGCATGTGTGCCTGGACCTCGGTGGCCAGATGAAGCTGGGACCGGACCTGCAGAAATACGACCATGACCTGCGTGAGGTGGCCGGCGGATCAGCCGGTATCGCCCTGGACTACAGTGTGGATCCGGCCCGTGGCGATGTGTTTTACGAAGACGCGAAACGCTTTCTGCCCTGGCTGGAGCGCGATGATCTGGTGCCGGCCATGAGTGGCTTGCGGCCCAAGCTTTCGACCACCGGTCTGGTGGATTTTGTGGTGCAGCGTGAAACAGAAGCGGAGTTGGCGGGGATGATCAACCTGGTGGGCATCGAGTCGCCGGGCTTGACCTGCGGCCCGTCCCTGGCTCTGGAAGTCGG
>DAOVTU010000518.1 GCA_030632925.1 Candidatus Krumholzibacteriia bacterium
CCCATGACTTCGTATTCTGCCACCTGAACGGTGCAAGTGAAGAGTGGCAACTGGTTTCACCCCTCAGGGTAAACGCGCAGTCCTTCGATCCGTTGGCCGGGACCGGTCACAGTTTCATACTCACCATGGTTTCGGGCCCGGTGGGCGATACCCGTGGTCCTGGTATCGTGCAACATCTGGTCACGATGCCCGCCGGTGGTGCAGTTGCGGCCATCGTGCCGACCGGCCTGGGCTATTATTTTCCGTTGTATGAAACCCAAAGAAGATTGTGGCCGCGGATGGTAGACGGCAGTTCCGACCGTCTGGGTGATGCCGTGGTTTCGGCTCTGACGGCGTACCTCGACGAAATCGTTGTCCTCAATTGGGCCTCCGCTACGACTTACTGGAATCAATCCCTGGTGGGTGACCCGGCCCTGCTCATTCGCCCGCACCAGGACCAAGTGGCGCACACGCCAACCGCCCCAGCCATGCACCACGTTCGGGCGGTTCCCAACCCGTTCAATCCGGCCACGGAAATCGTGTTCGAGATTTCTCCGGGCGTGAGCGAATTGCAACCGGTGCAGGTGGAGATTTTCAACCTGCAGGGACAGCGGATCGCGACGCTGTTCGAGGGAGCTTTGCCTTTCGGCGCTCACCGGGTTGCCTGGCACTCGGAACAAGCCAGCGGACTCTATTTTGCGCGCGTGACGGTCAACGGGTTCAGTGAGACGATCAAGCTGACCCTGGTGGAATAGGAAGGGATACGGACAGAAAACGGCGGGCCAGCTGATACTGGCCCGCCGTTTTTATCTGGGTTAAGAGGCCCGACAACAGCTAGAACGCCGTCACCAACCCAATCACCCCACGGTTCGTTTCCAGCTCCACATTGCGCGTGTACTCCAGAGTCAAACGAACGTTGCGGGCCATCAGGTGCGTAGCGCCCGCGGTGAACGTTTCGTAGTCGTGCTGGTCCCAGTCGGAGTCGATCTGGTTGTAGAGCAGCGTGAAGTAGTTGCGGGAGCGGTCCCGTTGCGGCGCGATGACCAGTTCAGCCACCAGGCCCTGGGTTTCCACGTCCACATCGATGCCGGTGAAATTTGGATCAGTGTCCTTGCGGAACAGGTACTGGAACGTGAGGTCAAACATGCCGTTGCCCAGGGTGAAGTCCGGGCCGTGGTATGTCACTTCGTTGGCAAAGCCCGTGTCGCCCATTTCCTTGCCGACATAAAAGTAGTAGCCCACGTTCATGGGGTCAGCCACCCGCTGGATGGCCCGGAAGCCGTAGTTCTTATATTTATCATTGTCATATTTGCGGTTTTCGCCGGCGTCGGGCTTGCCGTTGCCGTTGACCACCAGGCCGACCAGGCCGGTGCCCGTGGACTCGAAGTCGTAGGTCACCATCACGCCGCGGTCGTAGGTCAGGTCGTTGCTCGAATCGCCAATTTTCGTGCGGTAGAGCTGGTAGTCGTCGTAGGTCAGGCGCAGCTCGCGCTTCATCAGCGGATCAGAAGTCTGGAACTGCCCCACCATGACGTCGAACTGCTTGCCACCGATGTTGTTGAAGTGCACGTAGGCATCTTCGACGCCGGCCACTTCACCGCGCTCGTCCATGAAGAAGTAGAAATAGTATCCGATGTCCTTGGCCAGCGTGCCACCCGAGAGCAGCTTCAGGGCCCAGGGCGCCGCCAGATCCGAGGTGATCTCGGTGTCGCTGTCGAACAAGGCGTAGGCGTCGAAGCGCACAGCCAGCGGGAAGGTCTTGTTCAGCTTCATCAGGTCGTCACCGGCACTGATGAAGTCGCGTTCTTTTTCCTGCTCGGGAATGGTGAAGCCGTTGGCCGCAAATTCGTTGCCGAAATCCTTCAGGCGGGGAAACGGCGCGTGGCAGGTGGTGCAGCTCAGCTTGTGGGTACGTGCAAAGGCGGGAATGGCCTCGGCTGCAGTCGGCATCAGGGTCGTGGCGACAACCACGACGAGCAATGAGATGGCGAACAGGTTTTTAATTTTCATGATGGCTCCAGCTCCTTATTCGTAAACTTCAAAAGTCGTGTTGGCGACGTTGATGACGTGGGTTTCGTATTCCTCGGCCGGCACACCGAGGAACTCGCCCACCGGTGTGATCAGCAGCTGATAATTCAGGACTGCCTTCAGCTGGACCGGTCCTGTCGCGATGTCGTCTGGCATGTCCCAGGTAAAACTCTCCACCTTGGTTTCGCGAGGGCCAATCCGGTAGTCAACACCAAGGCTCTTGGTATTCCACTGCTGCATGGTCATGCGGCCCTGGGGATCGAAATAGGCCATGCGGAAAATGCGGTCACCGATGGGCACGCCATCACGCTGGACGCCGGGAAAGTCGGGCAGGTTTTTGGCGATGCCCATGTCCTGGTAGGCCAGCACATCGGCGGCGATGGTGTACTCTTCGCCATCGAACCCTTTCGGATCCACCGGCAGATCCCAGACTTTGCCTTCGCTGTCGGTGGCCGTCACGTGTAGCCACATGATCCGGTCTTCCACCGAACCGCTGGGCACCTTGTGGCCGCATTTGCCATTGAAGAGCTGCACGTTGATCACCGCGGTGCCGTCGTATTCGATTTCGCGCTCCAGCGGGTTCATGCGCATCTCGATGGCGCCGTTCAGCTTACCAACGTCATGGGCTCCATGAAACAGATGCTGGGCGATCATGCCCTCTTCACCCATTTTTGCCGAGCGGCCCGGGGCCTTGGGCATGTGGCAATCCTGGCACTGCACACCCTGCTCGTAGTAGGGCCCTTCTTTCCACTCCAGATGGGTGGACTTGACCCAGACGCCGTAGGGGCTCATCTCGTTGTGGCAGGTGCCGCAGAAATCGCCGGACTTGAGGAAGTCGTTTTCGATGGTGTCGTGATGGGGCGAAACCGCGCCGGGCTTGGGTCCCTGCTTCACGCGACCGGGCGAAGTGATCCAGTTGAAGTTGTGGGGCACTTCACCTTCGAACCCGATGACCGTATGGCAGTGGTCACAGTGCACGCCTTCATTGGCGCGGCTGTTTTCCTCGGGCCGCGGAGGAGGCGTATCGCCGGCCAGGAACGAGGTCGGCGCATGGCAACCGTTGCAACCATCCTTCACACCGGCCACGAATTCATCTTTTTCGGCGTGGGGCACCGCGAGTTCGAAATATTCGATCTCGTCCCAGTGATGGGTGAAGGACTGACTCATCATGGACTGGGTCCATTGTTCGTAGATATTGTCGTGGCAGCTTTTGCACACCTCGGGTTTTTCGTATTCGTCGTAGGAGCGTGTGCCGTGGGCGTCGTCGCTCACGGGGACAGCCCACAGCAGATGCGGGAC
>DAOVTU010000654.1 GCA_030632925.1 Candidatus Krumholzibacteriia bacterium
CCAGTCAATATAAACCCGCGAACCGGTTGCCTCCGAAAACCGCGTCAGAAACCAAAGGAGATTCCCTGATTTTTCCAACGGCTAAAAACGCAGGTTGCCGTGCCGCATCGCCTAGACCGTGAAGTCAAGACGGTGAAACCCGGTAACCGGTTCGCAAGTTAAAGCGATTTCTGCTCGGAATAATCGGCCAGGAAGATCACACAAGTATCACGGCAATATTCTTTTTCTGGGAGTCACACGTTAAATCAACAAATTACGGCGTTTTTTGACTATTAATGGGGGCTGCTTTTATGCCTCAGGACCTTGATCATCCTGTATCAGTCTGGTATAATTATATTTACATAAGTTATCACAGAATGTCGGATCTGTCCCCGGATCAATATTGAGGGGACTGGAGGAAATCCCGTATGTCAGCCCAAGGCGCCCTGGCGAAAAAACTGCTCGTCATCGAAGACGACCGCGAACTGATCGACCTGCTGACCATGCATCTGACAGCCGAAGGCTACCAGGTGGACGCCGCCGCCGATGGCGAAGCCGGCCTGCGGGCTTTCCAGTCGGGACAGTACGGCCTGGTGATCCTGGACTGGATGCTGCCCACCATGAGCGGCATCGATGTGCTGCGCGAAATCCGCACCGGCGATACCCGCACCCCCGTGCTGATGCTCACCGCCCGCGGTGAGGAAGCCGACAAGGTGCTGGGCCTCGAGTTGGGCTGTGATGACTACCTGACCAAGCCCTTCAGCATCCGGGAGCTCACCGCCCGCATCAAAGTGCTGCACCGCCGCATCGAACGGGCCGAAGAGTTGGCCCGCATCAGCTCCGGTGACCGCATCCTGGACCAGGGCCCCCTGAAAATCGATCACGGCAAACGCAAGGTGCAGGTCGGTGGCGAACCGGTGCAACTGACGGTCAAGGAATACGACCTGCTGTACACCCTGGCCGCCCGCCCGGGACGCACTTTCAGCAGGCGCCAACTGCTGGATATTGTTTGGGACCAGGACTCCGATGTGTACGAACACACGGTGAACTCCCATGTGAACCGGCTGCGCAATAAGGTTGAGAACAATCCCAATCGGCCCCGCCTGATCCTGACGGTCTGGGGCATAGGCTACCGGTTCACGGAAGAATTCCTGTAGGAGTCGGCTGAAACCCCGACGGCTGCAACTTCGACACCAACGATGGGAATGACACCAAGCATGCGACTCCAAATGCCCCACTTTGCCAACACACTGCTGTTTCGCATCTCGGCGACTTTTCTGTTGCTGCTGGGCGTCAGTCTGGGCGGCTATTACCTGTGGATCGAGAACACGGTTTTCAACCCCTACGCCGATGAGGCTGAGGAAAACTGGTACGAAAATTTGGCTGAGGATGAACTGGACCAGCTTTCAACCCAACTGGCCGGGGTAGAGGGCGGCTCTACCTCAAGTGCAGGCCTGATCATGGAGTACGGCGCCAAGGTATTCGAATACGACGTCGAACTGATCATTTTTGATGGGCAAGGGCAACACCTCCACTCTTCGGCTCCGGACAGTCTCTTGACGGCTGTGCCCAGCGTTTCGATGCAATTGTTGCAGGACATGAGCAAAGACGACTGGGATTATGCCAACTACCCCGAGCCCGGCGTGGTCGACGCCTACGAGAACCGCATCTTCGAAGTGGATCGCATCACGACCGCCGATGGCCAGGACCTTGCCGGCTATCTTGTGGCCAGTTACTTCCCCGTCACCATCCTGAGTGACGACCTGAATGCCGACTCTCGCCTGTTGACAGCCCAGGACAACATCTTCAAGGCCCTGGTGGGTTTGCTCATCTATTCGGCCATCACGGCGCTGCTGATCATGGCCTGGACCGGACGCCGGGTGCAACGCCTGTCAGCCGGTGTGGACGCCTTCGCCGCTGGTAACCTGGCTCACCGGGTGCGCACCCGCAGCACCGACGAAATCGGCACCCTGGGGCGCAACTTCAACAGCATGGCCGAGCGCCTCGAAGAGATGGTCGAGAAGCTGCGTCAGAAAGAACAGTTCCAACGCCAATTGATCGCCAACGTGAGTCACGACCTGCGCACCCCCATGGCCAGCATGCGCGGCTATGTGGAGACCATGCTCATGGAAGGCCGCAAGGTCGACCGCAACCAACGGGAACGTTACCTGAAAATCATCGCCGGCAATCTGGATCATCTGGATCGGCTGGTCGAACACATGCTTGTGCTGTCCCGCTTTGATTCGGGCCAGGCCACTTTCCAGTGCGAAGATTTTTCCATGGTCGAGTTGGCCGACAGCATTCTGGTCCGGTTTGAAGGACTGGCCTCGGAAAAGGAAGTGAAGCTGGACCTGGTGGCAGACAACGATGTGGCCCAGGTGCAGGCCGACCCCTTGCAAATCGCCCAGGTCCTGCAGAATCTGGTGGAAAACGGCATCAAGTTCAACGAACCCGGCGGCACCGTCGTCATTGGAATTGAAAAAATCGGGGAGCGCGTCGGCATCTCGGTGCGCGACACCGGGCGGGGCATCCCGACCGAAGACCTGCCCCACATTTTTGACCGCTTCTTTACCGGAGATGAAAGCCGCACCCGCGTGATGGCTGATCCGGACCAGGCCGGCAACGGACACCATC
>DAOVTU010000072.1 GCA_030632925.1 Candidatus Krumholzibacteriia bacterium
AATTGCAGGTGCTCTTCGAGCCCTATAGCCGCGGATCAACCCAGCGCACCATCAAGGGTGTGGGCCTTGGCGTAGTCATCGTCAAGAAGCTGGTCGAAGCCCATGGTGGCGAAATTGCCGTTACGAGCACGCCGGGGCAGGGATCCACTTTTACCTTCAGTCTGCCGCTCTCGACGGCGGCATCCGAGGCGGTTGAAACAGCAGATACGCCTGAAAAGAGTCTGGTCTGAGCCGTCAATAATTCACCCACCGGGTGCCTCGGTTCCTGACATCTCCCGCTTGGCCAACTGGCTGGGCGGGAGTTGCTTTTTAGTACCGGGCAATTGTTGCCGACCGGAAAATCGTGCCCACCCGCAGTGTCGTATGTGTTTCAAACCGCTATTATCCCCGCAATTTTCCCAGTTAGAGACCGTTGTCCGGATTACGGCCAGCGGAAGATTGTGCCGTTTAGCCTGGTCAGGAGGTGGCGGTTGCATCTGTCCAACAAGGCACAGCATTTGCGGTTGTCTTGTCGGAAAACCTTGGGAGAGATCTATCTTCGCTGAAAGGAAACGGCGTGATACGAAGTCTGAACACCGCTGAACGGGCCATGGAAATGGAACAGGTGCGCATCGACGCCCTGGCCAATAATCTGGCCAACGTGAATTCCGCGGGCTTCAAACAAATCCTGACCCGTGTCGGCCAGCCCGATGGCATCGCCAAGCCGGGCGAGGGCACCGATGCGCAGGTCGAGGCCCAGACCAACCGCACCACTGCCGGTGGCACCGACAACTGGGCCCCAGTGACACGCAACGACCTCTATCATGCGGTGGACATGCGTCCCGGCCCAATCAACGCCACCGGTCGCGACACCGACGTGGCCATTATGGGGGACGGATTTTTCGAAATTGCCACGTCCGAAGGCATGCTTTATACCCGCGACGGATCTTTCAATCTTAACGCCCAGTACCAGTTGACGACGCCAGGCGGCCTTCTGGTGCAGGGCGAAGGCGGCCCCATCACTTTGGCCGGCCAGGACTTCAGCATCGCCAACGACGGCTCCGTATCCGTGGATGGCAAAGTCACCGGACGGCTGAAGCTGATGAATTTCGACGACCCCACCAAGCTCGAACACACGGGCGATAGCCTGTTGCGGGCACCCGAATTCCTGGAAGGCAAGCCGGTGCCGCAGGCGGAAGTCATCGTGGCCCAGGCTCACCTCGAGGGCAGCAATGTCAATCCCATCGATACTCTGGTGGCGATGATCACGGCCCAGCGGGCCTTTGAAGTGCAAAGCAGTGTCCTGAAATCTGAAGATGAGATGTTGAGCAAGTCGGTCAACAACTTGCCCCGGGTGAATGCCTAAGAGTGAATGCCCAGCGTGAACACCCAGGACGGGTAACCGGCCTACCGAAAGGTTGAGAAGATGATCAGAGCCATGGGAACCGCTGCTTCGGGCATGAAAGCCCAGCAGATGAATATCGATACAATCGCCAATAATCTGGCCAACGTGAATACCACTGGCTACAAGAAGAGCCATCCTGAATTCCAGGATCTGCTCTATGAGAAGGTCATGCCCGGTGGCCAGATCGATGCCGAAGGGCGCGCGGCCCCCAATCGGGTCGAGGTCGGCCACGGTGTCAAGCTGGTGGCCACCAACAAGAATTTCAGCCAGGGCACAGTCGTTTCGACCAGCAACCCGTTGGACATTATGATCGAGGGCGACGGCTTTTTTCAGCTGCGCATGCCCGACGGCACCATCAAATACACCCGTGACGGCAGTTTCAAACTGGACGCCGATCGCAGTGTGGTGACCTCAGGTGGCTATCGCCTGGAGCCGGAAGTGACGGTGCCCGAAGACGCGGTGGAGCTGTCCATCTCCCGCGATGGAATTATCAGCGTGATGGTCTCCGGTGACGATGCCAACGTGCAGGAGATCGGTCAGATGGAGCTGGCCCGCTTCCCCAACGCGGCAGGCCTGTCGGCCCGGGGCAGCAACCTGTTCAGCGAGTCTCCGGCCAGTGGCACGCCGTTGCTGAGCAACCCAGGTCTCGATGGCATGGGCCAGACCACCAGCGGTTTCCTGGAAATGAGCAACGTCGAAACCGTAGATGAATTGGTGAACATGATTTCGGCCC
Organism: Candidatus Krumholzibacteriia bacterium; assembly: GCA_030632925.1. Lineage (GTDB taxonomy): Bacteria > Krumholzibacteriota > Krumholzibacteriia > LZORAL124-64-63 > LZORAL124-64-63 > JAGRNP01. The sequence continues at coordinate 2,118 of DAOVTU010000072.1, forward strand.
AGCGGGCCTACGAACTGAACTCCAAGACGATCACCATGGCCGATGAAATGTTGCAAACCGTGAACCGGCTGAAGAGGTAGTTGAGAATGCGCAAGTTCCTGTCATTCAAAATGATGGCCCTGGTGCTGAGCCTGGTATTGCCAAGCCTGGTATTGCCAAGCCTGGCCCAAGCGGCACGGCCGTGGCGTATTGCGCTGCCTGATACGGTCGAATTGCAGGGCGGCAAGGCTTTCCTGCGGGATATTTCATCCGTGCCGGTGCCAGCCGGTCCTGGTCGCATCGTAGTTTATGCAGGCGGTGCTCCCAATACCGTGGTGTCTGTTTCGCGCCAGATCATCCTGCGCAAACTGGTGACCGCCGGACTCAGTTCGGGAGTCAGTTTTCAAGGCGCTGAAACCTGCCAGATCGTTTTCTCCGGCCGGGAACTCAACGGCGAGGTTCTCAGCGGAGAGATCAGGCGGGAATTGCAGGACCTTGTACCGGCGGCCATACCCGGCGCGCCGGATTCCTGGTTCGAAATCGAATACGGCGACCAGCGCCTGTCGACCGCTGGTGATTGGCGAGTTGAGCTGGGCCGACGCACCCAACTCAAAGCCGGCCGCAACCTGGTGCAGGTGCGCGTGATTTCCGGCGACAAACAGGAATCCTTCAACGCCTCGGTGCTGCTCCACAAATTTGGCGAAGTTGCTCGCGCCGCCCGGAACATTCCGCGCGATATGCCGGTGACCGACGCTCACTTCATCTGGGAATGGCAGGACCTCGCAACCTTGCCCAACGGCGTCTCTGCGGGCCGCACAGGCCTCAGTGGTGCCAGCACTACTCACAGCATCGGTGCGGGGGACCTCCTGCGCGATGCCGATCTCAAGGAGACACCCCTGATCATGGCCGGTGACGCTGTTGAACTGGTAGTTATGCGCGGCCAGGTGGCCGTCACGGTACGGGCCTTTGCCCGTCAACAGGGAACTCTTGGACAAACGATTCCGGTACGTAATGAATTGACAGGCCGCTTGGTGAACGCCCGTGTGGCGGGCCCAGGTCGCGTGGAATGGAGAAGGTGACCCCGATGACCGATGTCTTAAACATCTTTCGTAAAAGCCCCGTGGCCCGTGCCACGGCTGTCGTGTTTGTGATCGCCGTGTTGGGCGCGTTGATGGCGCCCATGGCCCGGGCCAAGACGCCCCTGATCGACTTCGAGACAGGCCAGTCCCTGGTCTCGAACATCAAGGCGCACCGGGTGGGGGATCTGATCACGATCATCATAACCGAGCAAAGTTCAGCCAAGTCGTCGGCCAAAACCAAGGCCGACAACAAGAGCGAATCCAAAGGCGGGCCCGGGCTGGGCGTCCTGAATTTCATCAAGCCCTGGGACATGTCCGTGGAGAACAAATACAAGGGCGACGGCGATACCCAGCGCAAAGGCAGCCTCAGCGCCGAGATCACCGCCCGTATTGTTGAAGTGCTCCACAACGGCGATTTTCGGCTCGAGGGCACCCGCATGATAAACATCAACGGCGAGAAGCAACTCATTGAAATCACTGGTGTTTGTCGCGGCCGTGACATCATGCCCGACAACACCATCATGAGCGTCTTTATCTCGGACGCCCAGATCGCATACAACGGCTCGGGCATGGTCAATGACGCCAGCAATCCCGGCGTCGTCACCAAGATCTTCAACTGGTTGTTCTAGGAGGCCGGCATGAATTTACAGAACATGAAACGCCACACCTTGCGCCTTGCGCTGCTCGCGATGCTTGTCGGGACGTTGAGTCCTGCGGCGGCTTTCGCGGCTGGAGAATCGCGCATCAAGGACCTGGCCTTTCTCGAAGGCACGACCCTGGAGCCGCTGGTGGGCTACGGTCTGATCGTGGGTTTGAACGGCACCGGCGACAGTCCAAGTGCCGAAAATACCGCCAACTCCATCGCCACGATGCTGGAAAAACTGGACGTGACGGTGAGTGCGGCTGACCTGAAGGCCAAAAATGTGGCGGCGGTCATCGTGACGGCTAATCTGGATCCGAACCTGAATGCGGGCGGCAAGATCGACGTCAAAGTCAACAGCTTGAATGACTCGTCCAGCCTTGAGGGCGGACACTTGATCATGACTCCACTGCGTGCGGTCGACGGCACCATTTGTGTGCTGGCCCAGGGCAGTGTCTCGATCGGTGGCTTCAACGTCAAAAGCGGTGCCAACAACAGCTTCCGTAAAAATCATGCCCAGGCCGGCGTGGTCAGTGGCGGCGGTGTGGTCAAAGAGCCACTCAATGGCAGCTTCATGCAAAACGGCCGCATGGCCTGGTTGCTGAATAGGAACGATTTCACGACCGCCAGCTATGTGTCCAAGGTCATCAATCGTGCGTCCGGCCATGATGTGGCTCGTGCCCGTGATGCCCAGCGCATCGAAGTGACGCTACCCACCCAATATCGTGATGATCCCGTGGGGTTCATCGCCGGCATGAGCATTCTGAAATCCAAAAGTGATGCTGTAGCCCGCGTGGTGCTGAATGAACGCACCGGCACCATCATCGTCGGCAAGAACGTGAAGCTGAAAGAGGCCGCGGTCGCCCATGGCACCCTGAAGGTTGTCGTGAGCACTTACTACGATGTGAGTCAGCCCAGCAGCTTCAGCCGCACCGGAGACACTGTCGTGGTGCCGGAAGTCAATACCGACGTTTCCGACAAGGACGCCCGCGTGCTGCGCGTGCCCGATACCAGCACCGTGGCCGATGTGGTGGCTGTGCTGAATGATATTGGTGCAAGCCCTCGCGATATTATTGCCATTCTCGAAGCCCTCAAACGCGCCGGCTCTCTGCAAGCCGAGCTCATCCTGATGTAGGGGGCAGAAGAGAAGATCATGAACATCCTGGGTCCCAATACCACCAGCAACCTGCTGGATCAGGCTTCTGCCGGCGCAGAGCAGCAACGCCTGCGCCAGTTGCAGGGGCAGGCTGCGACGGAGGAAAATCGGGCGGGCCTGGAAAAATCGGCCAAGGAATTCGAAGCGGTTTTCATGAATACCCTGATGAAGGCCATGCGTAAAACCGTGCCCGAAAACAAGCTCTTCAACGGCGGTGGCTCCACCAAGTTTTATCGCCAGATGCACGACGCCGAAATGGCCAAAGCCCTGGCGACGGGCAACTCGGGCATGGGTATCGCCGACATGATCATCCGACAGTTCGAACAGAACATTGATACCAAGGAAGCGGCTGCGAACAACAGTGTGCCGGTCGGCAAATCGACACCCAACTCCCTCGAGCCTGCTCGGCAGGAAGTTTTCGGGCCGCCGGCACCGGTGGCCATTGACCGTTATCGCAGCCTGTCACCCGTCGGTGAAAAAGTGGCCCAGATGGCCCGCATGCGCGGTATGGCCGAGGCCCAGGGCGCTGCAGTGGCCGACACCCTGAAGCGCTTCGAGTTCGAAATCGGCAGCGCCGGTGTGCAGTCGGGCCTGGATCCGGCTTTGATTTTGGCCGTGGTGATGGAGGAATCCGGCGGCGATCCGGAAGCCCGCAGCAGTAAGGGCGCCACCGGCCTGATGCAATTGATGCCGGGTACAGCGGCGGAGCTGGGCGTCTCGGACGCCACCAGTCCTTCGCAGAACCTGCACGGCGGGTCCAAATATCTGGCCCAGATGCTGCGCCGCTACGAAGGCCAATTGGACGTGGCCCTGGCCGCTTACAACGCCGGACCGGGCAATGTGGACAAGGCAGGAGGCAAAATTCCGGCCTTTAAGGAGACCGAACGCTATGTCAACCGGGTGCTTGAGAGGTATCGGGGACTGGGCGGTGGTACGGACTGATCGGTGGCACGGAATTGGCGAATGGCTGGCAGAACCAGTAGAACACCTTCCACTCACTGGAGAGGGAAAGATGCGCACGTTGAATGACAGTACCGGGACTATGGCAGAGGATTGCCGCCTTTTGACGTCCCTGATGGATACAGAGGATCTGCACTACCGCCGCCTGCTGAGGCTGGCGTGGCGGCAGAATTCTTACATGAAGCGGCAAAATGTGGACCGCCTGGAAGCCAATGCCCACGAGTGGGCCCGCTATCTGCCCCAGGCAGACCAGTCCCGGATAGCCCGCGAAAGGTACGTGGCCGAGTTGGCCCGTCGCGTGGGCGTGAGTATTCCTCCCGGCCGCGTAACCGACCTGCTGGACTACACCGATCAGGACACCAAGCGCACAGTGACTGCTTCGATGAACAAACTGCGCGGCACCGCGGGCCGCCTGGCCAAGCAGAATGCCTTGAACCGCAGCTTGGCGGAATTCTGTGTGGATCTGGCCCATGAAGAATCGAAGATCTTCAAGAAGTGCGTGCTGGAAGACCCAACGGGCTGCTACGGCGGCAATGCCAAGACGACTGAACGGGGCCCGGGTGGGTTCCTGGTCAAACAGGCCTAGTAAGAGGAGCGAGCAATGGCCGGACTGAACTCAATCATGGACAACAGCCTGTCGGCGCTCTTTGCCGCCCAGGCCGGATTGGCGACCACGGGGCACAACATTGCCAACGCCAATACGCCAGGCTACAGCCGCCAGGAAGTGCTCTTCGCGCCTCGCAAGGCTTCGATCATGCCCTACGGCTCTATCGGTCGTGGGGTGGAAATCCAGGGTGTCCGGCGCATTCAGGACGAATTCCTGTTGAACAATGTTCGCATCCAGAAATCGCGGCTGGAAAACTATGCCCAGACCGACGCGACCCTTTACGAAATCGAAGCGATTCTCGGCTCTGTGGACAACGACCACCTGGGCAACGCCATGACGGAATTTTTCAGCAGTTGGAACTCCATGGCCCAGCCGCCGATCACCGACAGCATGCGCGCGGCGGTGGTCAGTTCGGCCAACAGCCTGATCACAGACTTCCACGCCGTCAACGATTCACTGGATGACCTCGCTGGACAAATCGAGGTCGGCATCCAGGCCGAGCTGACAAACCTGAACCGGATGCTGACCGAGGTCGGCAACATGAACGTGCAGATCATGGCCGCCGAAAGCAACGGTGAACCATCCAACGATTTGCGGGACCAGCGTGATTTGTTGATCACTCAAATTTCCGAGATCGCCGAAGTGTCGGTGCTCGAACGCGAAGACGGCTCGAAGGACATCATCCTGGCCGGTCGCACCATGGTGGCCCGTGACAGCGTGACTCATTTTGACGCGACTTACCGGACCAAGGCCAACGACGACGGCTTCGAAATGGTGGTCGTGACGGCCGATACGCTGAAGGACGTGACCCTGAGCCCTGGTCGGTTGCAAGGCTTGTTGAACAGCCGGGATGTCCAGATCAAGAATGTGCGCGATGGTCTGGACGGCGTGGCGCGCAAGTTGATTGAGGACGTGAACGCCCTCCACACCCAGGGGCGCACCGCCAGCAGCAGTGGCCTGGTCTTTTTCAGTGGCGACAGCATGCACACCATCGAGTTGAACGCGGCCATCGCCGAAGACAGTTCCCTGGTGGCGACAGGCCGGACTCTGGCCGCTGGTGACAATGAATTGGCCCTGGAAATTGCCAATCTGGCCAACGTCAGTTCCACCGGCAGTGGCAACCAGACGGTCAGTGATGAGTACCGCACACTGCTGATCGAAGTGGCCAGCGAGCGCAGCAGTTTTGAGTTTTTGGTGCAGAACCAGCAGAACGTGGTGGCGGCCCTCGAGACCCGCATGGCCAGTATTTCAGGCGTTAGCCTGGATGAAGAAGGCGCCAACATGGTGCGCTACCAAAACAGTTATAACGCTGCGGCAAAAATCATCAGCACCGTACAGGAAATGTACGATGCCCTGCTGAGAATGGTGTAGGGAGCATAGCGATGAGCATACGTGTCACTGACAGCTATTTGTCTTCGATCCTGATCGGGGACCTGAACCGCAGCCTCAGCTACATGCTTGAGCAGCAGCGCATGGCCGGCTCCATGAAACGGGTGAATTCCTTCGCCGACGACCCGCGTGCTGTCGGCACGATCCAGCGTTACAACGCGTTGATCGCCAACAACAACGACTACTCCAAGAACGTGAACCGCAGCCGGATCATTGTCGACGCCACCGATGTCGCCCTGCAGAACATCAGCGAAGCGATGGCTGACGTGCGTGTGATCACGATGCGTGAGTCCTCGGCCCTGGGCACAGCCCAGAGTATGGCAACCACCCAGGTGGAAGTCGAAAATCTGGCCAACCGCCTGATGGATGTGCTCAATACCACCGTCGAAGGCAACTACATTTTCAGCGGTCGCGACGTCAAAACACCGCCGTACGTGCGCAGCGGTACTTCGGTGGTCTATCAGGGTGACGACAAGGAAATTTTCAGCCGGACGGGGCCCAACAGCACCATGGCGGTGAACATCCCGGGCGACGTGTTCATGGGGTCGCGCAGCTCCACCCTCGGCGGCACCGTCGACATGGCGCCCCGCATTGCCGGCACGACTCTTTTGAATGATTTGGACCTGGGTGCCGGTTGGAGCCCGGGCGGGATCACAATTTCCGATGGCAGCGGCACAGTCTGGGAAGTCGACCTCGCCGGTCTGACGACCATTGATGACGTGCTGACCGAAATCAATACCGCCACTGGCGGGGCAATCACCGCTGGTATCAATTCCACCGGTACGGGCCTGACCTTCAATGGCATCGGTCCGTTGGCCATCAGTGAGGTCGACGACGGCACCACGGCGGCCAGCCTCGGGATCAACGACAACTCCGTGGGCAATATCCTGACCGGACGGGATATCCGTCCAGTAGCCGAAGAAACGACCAATCTGGCGGACATCGAGGCCTTGGCCGGCAAGCTACCACTCGGGACCGTTGATGTGGCCTGGCAGGGCACGACCTACAACGTGGATCTCAGCGCGGCAGCCACGCTGGGTGATCTGCGCACCATCTTCAACGGCGCGGTGCCGGGCATGGAACTGATGATTCGTGACAGCGCCCTGGCCGTGGTGGGCAGCAGTCCCGAACTGTTCAGCATCACCAACGCCGACGCCACAAATTCCGCCTCGGCCCTGGGCATCGTGGGTGACGGCACCCCGGTCCGGCTTTTTGGCCTGCTGGAAGACCTGCAGGCCGCCCTTGCCGCGGGCGACAAGGAATCCATCCGAGGCGCCATCAACGAATTGACGGCCCTCGAAGACAACGTGTACCAG
>DAOVTU010000574.1 GCA_030632925.1 Candidatus Krumholzibacteriia bacterium
CGCACCAAGCCCCTGATTTGGGGGCTTGTTCTTGTGGTGGCGCTGGTCTTGCCGACTCTGGTCTTGCCGACTCTGGCGTTGGCCCAGGAACCGGCCGACTTCTGGGGCACCCGCCCCGCCCAGATCGACACCCTTTCTCCAGATCACGAGCATTATTGGGGCACGATCCCCGCGCGGGCCGATTCGGTCACCGGCACCTTTACCGAGGCCTCCCGTCCGGCCTGGGAAAACGCTGTTCTGGTCCCCTATTGGCTAGTCGGCGTGCCTTTCCGGGCCGTCTGGTACGTGGGTGACCAGACCGCCACAGGTATGGAAAAGCTGGGCCTCTTTGGCGGCAAGGCGGAATATCCGGGGCTGAAAGGGCCGTTTGACACCTACTTCATGCCCTCGTTGGCTATCCACGGGTTGGAAGGCACCAAGCTGGGCATCAACATGTCCCGGCACAATTTTCTGGGCCCCGACAACATGCTGTTCATGCGCGTCAACCGATCGACCAAGCGGGCGGGGGCCTATGCCGGCGGCACCTTGTTCCACCTGGACGATGTGTGGCATCTGGAAATGGGCGGCGGCTTCGAGTCTGTGAATCAGGCCCGCTATTATGGACTGGGGCCGGGCTCTCGCAATGGCGACCTGAGCTATTATTACCGCAGCACCCATTGGGCTGGTTTCGATCTGAACCGTGACATCGCCCCTTCGGTGCAGATGGGATTGCGGGCGTATTATTCGAACGTCAAAGTGCATGCGCCCAGTTTCAATGACGACTTTTCTCTCGACGCGGTGCACGCCGGAGACCTTCCCTACGGCTACCCTGGCGAGTCCGGCGGCTGGACCTTTCGCTATGCCTTGGCCCGCAACAACGCCGAACAAAAAGGCCGCCCCAAACACGGCGGCTTCCAGTCGGTGGGCGTCTCGCTTTTCGAGGCGGCCGACGGCAGCGACCTGAGTTACCTGACCTGGCACGTCAATCTGGAAAAATTCATCAGCCTGTGGCACACCGACCGCACCCTGGCGGTGCGCGCTTTTGCCAATCGGATCAACAATGTGGGCAGCGCCGAAGTGCCGTTTGGTCGTCTGGTCACTTTTGAACGGCCGGATCAACTGCGCGGTTTCAGTTCGCTGCGTTTCTATGGGCTGGGCGCCGTCGGGCTCAGCCTCGAATACCGCTGGCCCATCTGGGTGGTGCGCGGCCGCGACGACATGGGCATTGACGCTTACCTGTTTACCGATTCGGGTCAGGTCTTCGACCACACCAGCGACCTGAGCCTGAACAATTACCAATGGACCGGTGGTGGCGGTCTGCGTCTGATCAGTGCGGACCGTGGCCTGGCAGCCCGTTTCGAACTGGGTTTAAGTGATGAGGATGTGGTGGTCCGGCTGACGTTCAGCCAGACTTTCCAGTACAACCCGAGAGGCTTCCTGTATGGCAAGAATCCGACCAGAGTTCGCTGAGCGCGGACGTCGGAACAACGTGCTGACCACCGCCCGCGGGCTGTGGCTGGTGCTGTTGATTGCTGTGCTCTCAACTGTGGGGGCACAGGCCCGCGAGCCCCTCAGCCACGACCCCGTCGTGTGGTACGCCAACGACGACCAGCCCACCGAAGTGCCGTTGTTCGCCGAACCCGGACTGACGCCCTACGCCGCCGAAAGCATTTTTGCGCGCCCCTTCAGTCGGTTCTGGCATCCGGGACGGTTCATTCGTCGTGTGGGCACTGGTGATGCCGCCCGTCCGGCCGGCGATGTCAACACCTTGGGTGAGGTGGTGAACTCGACCTGGTTCACCAACCGCATCGGGCTGCGGCCGCTCAATACGAACGAACTGGCCTACGGATCGGGCCATGGCCGTCCTTATCGGGAAGGGCCCGACCGCAGTGCGCCGTGGACCATCATCGGCGCCAAAACCGCCGGCGTCACGCCCGGCTTCCGCGTCAAGGATGCTCGCGGCGACACCTGGCTTTTGAAGTTTGACCCGCCCACTCATCCGGGCATGACCATCCGGTCGGGCGTGGTGGCCAACCTGATTTTTCACGCCGCCGGCTACCATACGCCCGTCGACCGTCTGGTGATTTTTGACCGCTGTGACCTGGTGGTCGGCGAAGGCGCCCAGATGAAAGTGGGTCGCGTGGGCAAGGTGGACATGACCGAGGCGAACCTGGACTCGGTGTTGGCCTCGACTGGATCCATATTTGACGGCCGCTACCATGCGCTGGCGAGCCGTTACCTCGATGGTGTGCCGCTCGGCCCCTTCGATGACCAGGACACCCGCGCCGATGATCCCAACGACCTCATCAAGCACGAGAACCGGCGCGAGTTGCGTGGCCTGCGGGTCTTTGCCGGCTGGCTGAACCACTTCGATACCAAGATGCACAACTCGTTGGACATGTACGTGGGCAAGCCGGGACAGGGTTATGTGCGCCATCACCTGATCGATTTTGCCTCGACTCTGGGCGCCTTTGGTGACCAACCGGTGCAGCGGTTTGGCTACGAATTCGGCTTCGATGTGTGGCCCACCGCGTCGCGTGCGTTGACCCTCGGTTTCGTGGAGGACACCTGGGTACAATTGGAACGGCCGGCGGGCCTGGACGAGGTCGGGCTCTTCGATGTGGCAACCTTCGAGCCCCAGCGCTGGAAGCCGGACCTGCCCCACAGCGCCATGGCCAGCCTCACCAAGGAAGACGGTTATTGGGCGGCCAAGATCATCTCGGCCTTCACCGATGACGACCTGCGTGTGCTGGTCGCACAGGGCCACTACCAAAACCCACAGGCGGCCGAGTTCCTGGTCAAGGCCCTGGCCGGTCGGCGCGACAAGATCGCCCGCTTCTGGTTTAAAGAAGTGACGCCACTGGATTTCTTTCTGGTGGTGGACGGGCAGGTCGACTTCACGGATCTGGCCGTGACCCGTGGACACGCCGAGGCCGCCACGACAAATTATCGCTACCGCCTGGCTGTTGAAAATTCGGCCAGACAGACAGTGCAGCGCACCGAATGGCGGGTCACGAACA
>DAOVTU010000096.1 GCA_030632925.1 Candidatus Krumholzibacteriia bacterium
ACCTTCGACAGCTGTGACGAAGCCCTGGCGTCTTTCGCCCAGGATTAGCGTTGAGCGCTGAACCGGATGTAGCAGCTGAATCGACCTATCGCAACCCGGCCCTGACCGTCGACGGCGTCGTGCTGGTGCGCGATCCGCAGGCCGCGGGCGCCGATGATTTGTCGGTGCTGCTGATCGAACGCGGGCGGGATCCCTTTAAAGGAAGCTACGCCCTGCCCGGCGGCTTCGTGGACTACGGCGAAGATGTCGACGCAGCGATCGTACGTGAGGTGGCCGAAGAAACGGGCCTGACCGGAGTTTCCTGGCAACAGTTTCGCACTTTCGGCAAACCGGATCGCGACCCGCGGGGGCACACCGTCTCGGTGGTTTACGTGGGAATCCTGGAAGGAAAAGCCCCGACAGTAGAAGGTGGCGATGACGCTGCCGCAGCGGCCTGGTTCCCGGTGCAGAAACTGCCCGAACTGGCCTTCGACCACGCCCACATCCTGGGGCAGGTCCTGCAAAACCTGAAATCCTGATAGATGACAATGACGGGAAGGGCACCGCTAGCGAAGCGGGTCTTCCTCCTGCCAAGGAGTTGAAACAGTGAGTGCCAATCTCAATCCAGAAATGGTGATGGAGGCCTTGAAAGAGGTCATGGTGCCCGGCACCAAAGTGGATATCGTGAAAATCGGCCTGGTCGGTGAAATCAAGGTCACCGGCGGCGAAGTGGTCGTCTCGGTGGTCAAGACGACCGAAAAAGACGAAACCATCGAAGCGGTGCGTGCGGGCGTGGCCGAAAAAGTGTCCGGCCTGCCGGGCGTGCTTTCGGTGAATGTTGTTTTGGACGACCGCAGCACGCCCCAGCAGGCGCCCCGCGGTCCCCATGGCCAGTCGCCCGATCCGTTTGCCGACCGGGCAAAATTGCCCGGCGTCAAAAAGGTCATCGCTGTGGCCAGTGCCAAGGGAGGCGTGGGCAAATCTTCCGTCGCGGTGAACCTGGCCCTGGCCCTGTCGGCCAACGGCCACAAGGTGGGCCTGATGGACGCCGATGTGTACGGCCCTTCGGTGCCGACCATGCTGGCGCTGGACGAAGGCCCCGAGGTGACTGAGGACAAAAAGATCCATCCGGTGATGTCTCATGGCCTGCAGGTCATCAGCATGGGGCTGCTCTTGCCCCCGGACCAGCCGGTGATCTGGCGAGGCCCTCTGGTGTTTTCAGCCATCAAGCAGTTCCTCAAGGATGTGCAGTGGACCGACCTGGATTTCCTGGTCGTGGACATGCCGCCGGGAACCGGCGATGCGCAGTTGACGCTGATTCAGCAGGTGCCCCTGTCCGGTGTGGTCATGGTGACGACTCCTCAGGAAGTGGCCCTGGCTGATGTGCGCCGCGGGATTCGGATGTTCAGCGAGACCGAAGTGCCGGTGCTGGGCATTGTCGAGAACATGAGTTACTTCGTGTGCCCGGACAGCGGCAAGCAGTACGACATCTTTGGCCATGGCGGCGGCGCCGAAGTGGCCAAGCAATACGAGCTGCCCCTGTTGGCCGAGATCCCCATCGACCCGTCCATCCGCGAGGGTGGCGATGCGGGCAAGCCCGCGGTTGAAGTCGAGGGCAGTGCGGCCCGCGAGACGTTCCTGACGCTGGCTTCGAAGGTGGCCGAGCTGGCCGTGGATGTGGCTGGGTAGATTCCAAAAAGTTGGAGAATTTGGGCGGCCATTGCGGCCGCCCTTTTTTTATTCTGCGGTCTGGGCCAGATCTGCTGCCCGGCGTTCGGCACTTTGGGCAGCCGATTCATCACCCTCAAGCCGCCTGACCGCAGCCAGAGTGGTGTAGGCCTCGGCCATTTCCGGGCCCTCGCCCAAGACGTTTTCCACCTGAATGAGGGCCTTGTCGCCCTTGCCCACCTTGATCAGCATCCCGGCCAGTTTCAATGAGCGCAGGCATCCGGCTTCGGCCGAGTCGGTGACGCGGTCGCGACTGGGTTTGAGCGTATGGGCCAGGGTGTCGGCATCGATGTCCCCGAGCAGGTACTGCAGGTGGGCGCGGATCGTGGCGCCGTAGTGGATCTTCTGGTAGGGCAGGTAGGCGTGCAGGATTTTGTCCGCCGTGCCCAGGCCCACCGAAGGGGAGAGGGCGACACCGAGAGCACCGTAGAGCCGGTCACCCTTGTCCGTCAGCACCGTTGCCGCTGGCACGGCGGCGGCCACCGAGTCGGCCCAGGCGGCGCCGTGCCGATCCGAAACCACCAGCGCCCAAGAGACCGGGCGGCCCTCGAATTCGCGGATCAATTCCGCCAACTCACCCAGCACCTCGGTCGACCGGGCGTGCTCTCCCTTGACGAAGGCAAAGACCCGCGCCTGATGGCTGTCGTCCCCGAGATAGCTGGCCTGCCCGCCACTGTGCCGGGGCAGATCCATTTCAGGCAGACCTTCGCCCTGGGCAACATAGGAGAAGGCCTGGTTGGCGGCAGGTGAGCCCGCCACCAGGATGGTCGCCACCAGAGCGCAGCCCCGCAGAAATTTGCAGCGTCTCACCGTCAGCTGCCCCGCCGGCTGTAGGGCTTGGTCGGGTGACAGGTTTTGGCACATGAGCCGCCGTCTTCGGTGCCCGTGTAGTTGATCTGCAGCACCCAGTTGCTCGAACCGTAGGGCACGCCATCACGGATCATGTGGGTCTGCGGCGCGGCGTGCACTTCGTGGCAGGCGCGGCAGGTGCGGCCCCGGCGGTCCTTGTTCACGTGCAGGTAGTGCAGGTTGCGGTCGCCATCGCGGAAGCCCGTCAGGTTGGCATTTTCGGGCGAGGCGAACACGTCGGTTTCGTGGCAACCGAAGCACAATTCGTAGTTGTCCGGATCGTAGGACGCGTAGAACTTGGCCGGATAGTCACTGACCAGCATGCGGAAATTTTCGCCGCCGTGGGTGGCGTGGCAGGCTGAGCAATCCTTGTTGTCGACCGGTCCGTGCTGCATGTGCGAGTCGGCCAACAGGGATTTGAGGTTGGTCATGGGCCGACCCGATTCATCGGTCATTTCGTCGTCGCTGTGGCAATCGACACAGAGATCAAATGGCAGGCCCGTGAGCATGGCCTCGACGTTCGAAGCGTGCACGTCATGGCAGTTCAGGCAGGCGCGCCCCTCGGTGACGGGATCGTGGCGCACGGGAGAATTGGTGGCCACCGAAACGATGTCATCGTGGCATTCGTTGCACAGATTGATGGTGTCCAGGTTGAGCAACTTTTCGCGCCGGGAATTGTGGGGGTTGTGGCAGCTCGTGCAGGAGTCTTCCACGGGGGAATGCACGTTGGCAAATTCGGCGAGCATGTCGGCAAAAATTTCGTGGCAACTGAAGCACAGGTCGTTGACCTCGGCGATCAGTTCGCCGGGCGCGGCGGGGTCGTTGGCCACATGGCAGATGCCGCATTCGCCCATTTCGAAGGGGGCGTGCGCCCAGAACACGTCATTCGGGTCCTGCAGCGGAGCTGTTTCCTGGGCCAAGCCCACTGAGCCCAAAACCATAAAAAAAAGACCGGCCACCGCGAGACGCATCATCATGCCCATCCTCCTGCTTCGGTGCGCACCGGCGTAGTCTCCCCAGACCACCGATGTTAATAATTTAACATAAGCAAGAATGACATATCGACAGGGCGATATCAAGTAAAATCGGACGTTAGGCATCCAGAGGGCTGGGGGCTGGCCCCACACGGCCGTTTGACATCGTGCTGCCTGTGGCCGAAAATGGGGGACCATTGACCGACTCCTTGGTCCCACAGATATTTCGGAGAGCCCATGAGCCGCCCCGTACCGGTGCCGCCAATCACCATTCGCCAGGCCCGCGCCCACAACCTGCAGGGCGTAGATCTGGCCATTCCTCATCATCAATTGGTGGTTGTTACAGGCGTCTCGGGCTCGGGCAAATCCTCCCTCGCATTTGACACCGTTTGTCGTGAAGGCCAGCGCCGGTATCTCGAATCGTTCAGCAATCGGGCCCGCCAGTTGTTGGGCAAGCTGGGCCAACCGGATGTCGCGAGCATTGAGAATCTGAGTCCGGCCATCGCCCTGGATCAAAAAACGGCGGTGCGCAATCCGCGCTCGACCGTGGGCACGATCAGCGAACTGCACAACCATCTGCGGCTGCTGTTTGCGCGCCTGGGGGAGTCGCCGGATGGGGATGATTTGCACCGCAGTGATTTTTCGTTCAACAGCGCCGGCGCGTGTGAAGAGTGCCGTGGCCTCGGTGTGCAGGACGCCATTGATCCCGAAAAATTGATTGAAGATTCCAGCCGCACGTTGCGCGAAGGCGCCCTGGTGATCACCACCGACAGCGGCTATGTGATCTACTCCCAGGTGACGATGGATGTGCTGAATGAAGTTTGCCAGGCCCACGGCTTTCATGTTGATATTCCATGGCGTGATCTGACCGATGAGCAACGGCAGGTGATCCTGTACGGCAGCGACCGCATCGAGATCGCCTTCGGCAAACACACTTTGGAATCGCGCATGAAGTGGAGCGGCATCACGGCCCGGCCGCGGCAAACGGGATATTATGGCGGGATCATCCCGGTCATGGAGCAAATCCTGAAGCGGGACCGCAACCGAAATATCCTGCGCTTTGTGCGCACCGGGCCCTGCGGGGCTTGTGGGGGCACGCGCCTGAACGAACGGGCGCGCATGGTGAAATTTGCCGGGCGAAACATTGCAGAGCTCAGCGCCCTGACCATTGGGCAGTTGGCCGAAGCTGTGGGGGAGTGGGAGTTTGCCGGGCCACAACTGGCCGCCGGAAGCGCCATCAGGACGGAAATTCTCAAACGCACCGCCCTGCTGTTGGACCTCGGCCTGGGCTACCTGACTCTCGACCGGGACGCGCCTTCGCTGTCGGGGGGCGAGGCGCAGCGCATCCGGCTGGCCTCCATCGCAGGTTCGGAGTTGCGCGGCATTACCTATGTGCTGGACGAGCCGTCCATCGGCCTGCACCCGCGTGATCAGCAACGACTGCTGAAAATTTTGCGTCGGTTGGTGAACCAGGGCAACTCCGTCATCGTGGTCGAGCACGATCGGCAGACCATGTTGGCGGCCGATTGGCTCATAGATATCGGGCCGGGCGCTGGTGCCGAGGGTGGACACGTTCTGTACGCCGGACCACCGGCCGGATTGTTGGCCGATACCGACGACTCAAAATTGTTGTCCAGCCCCACACGGGCCCAGTTGCGTGGCGATGCGTTGCCGCCGATGCCTTCGGTGCGTGCGGCAAGCCCCACCTTTTTTACCGTGCCGGACGCGAGCTTGAACAACCTCGACCACCTCACGGTCGATTTCCAACTCGAGGCCTTCAACGTCGTGAGCGGCGTTTCGGGCGCGGGCAAATCGTCATTGCTGAGCGAGTTGGCTGAGGCTGCAGAGCAGGCGCGGGCAGGCGGCGATCCGGCTCTCAGGAAGCTGATAACCATCGACCAGGCGCCCATTGGCCGCACGCCACGCAGCAATGCGGCCACTTATACAGGGCTTTTTGATCACATCCGGGCGCTGTTTGCCTTCCAGCCCCGTGCGAAGGAACTGGGCCTGGGCAAAGGGCAGTTTTCGTTCAACAACAAGGGTGGTCGGTGCGCGACCTGCGAGGGCGCGGGGGCGGAGCGCCTGGGCATGCACTTCCTGGGCGACGTGGAAATTCCCTGCGAAGCTTGCGGCGGCCGGCGCTTTGGGGCGGACCTTCTCAGCGTCACCTATGAGGGCCTGAATATCAGTGAAGTGTTGGCTCTGCCGTTGCAGGAGGCGGCCCTCTTTTTTGCCAACCAGCCACGCCTGGGGCGGTATCTCGATGTGCTGGTGGAGTTGGGCCTGGGCTACCTCAGCCTTGGCCAACCTTCGACCACGCTGTCGGGTGGCGAAGCCCAACGGTTAAAGCTGGCCGCCGAGTTGAGCCGGCCCCAAGCCCGGGGCACCCTGTACATCCTGGATGAACCCACCACCGGTTTGCACGCCGCCGATCAGGTGGTGTTGTTGCGGGCGCTGGACCGGTTGGTCGCCGCCGGGGGCACCGTTGTGGTGAGTGAACACAGTGCTGCTTTTCTGAAATTTGCCGACCGCGTGGTCGACCTCGGGCCGGACAGTGGCCTGGATGGCGGCCGGATCGTGTACGCGGGGCCGCCGGCCGGTTTGGAGGCCTGCCCGGAGTCCATCACGGGGCAAATGCTGGGGGCCGATCCCACGGTGTTGCCGCCCACAATTTCCGAGCCTGTGATCACGGCCGACCAACCCATCGAGTTGTTCGGTGTGCAGACCCACAACCTGCAGAACCTGGATGTGGCCCTACCCACCGGGCAGATCACCGTTGTGACCGGCGTTTCGGGCAGCGGCAAATCGTCCCTGGCCATAGACACCCTGCACGCCGAGGGCCGCGGCCGTTACGCGGAAAATTTCTCGACTTATGTGCGGCAGCAATTGACGGGCCGGGCCCGCGCCGACCTGGCCGGCACCCGCGGCCTGACACCGACGGTGGCCGTGGGCCAGGGTGGCAACGCGTCCAACCCTCGTTCGACGGTGGCCACGTCGGCGGAAATTCACCCGCTTTTGCGGCTGTTGCTTTCCAGGCTGGGAGAGGTTCCGGCGGGTGCTCAGCGGCAGACCGCGGGCTTCTTTTCCTTCAATCACCACAGCGGCGCCTGCGCGACTTGTCGTGGTTTGGGGCACCTGACAGTGGGCGATCCTCAGAAGCTGGTTTCGGACCCTGCGAAGTCGTTGCTCGCTGGTGCCCTGGACGGCCACAAGACCGGCCGCTTTTACGGAGAAGTTGATGGTCAGTATGTGGCAACCCTGCGCCAGGTGGGGGCCGAGCTGGACCTGGATTTTTCGGTGGCCTGGCGGGACTTGTCACCAGAAGCACGCCATGTCGCCATGCACGGCGCCGGTGAACGCAGCTTCGATGTCGTCTGGCATTTCAAGCGCGGCAAAAACGCCGGTCAGCACGAATTCCACGGGACTTGGACGGGGTTTTGCGGCCTGATCAATACCGAATACGAACGCAAGCACGCCGACAAGCGTGGCCAGGATATCCTGCCGGTGATGAGCGAAACCGAATGCCCGGCCTGCAGCGGCACGCGCTTTCGGCCGGAAGCCTTGGCAGTCCGGTGGCAGGGGCAATCCATCGCCAGCATGTGTGCCCTGAGCGTGGCCGAAGCTTTGGCGTTCTTCGAGGCCGGCGCACTGGATACCGTACCCCAATTGGCTGATGAATTGCGGCGGCGACTGACCACCCTCCAAAAGGTGGGCCTGGACTATCTGACCCTGGACCGCGCCACGCCCACGCTTTCGGGTGGAGAATACCGCCGCCTGCGCCTGGCCCAGCAACTGGGCGCCCGCCTGCGCGGCCTGACCTGTGTGCTCGATGAACCCACGCTGGGGCTGCATTCCCAGGACACGGCGCGGCTGTGGAGTGTGCTGGAAGAGTTGCGGGACCAGGGCAATACCTTGGTGCTGGTGGAGCATGACCCTGAAGTGATCATGGCCGCAGATCATGTCATCGACCTGGGGCCGGGTGCGGGGCACTTGGGCGGTCGGATTGTGGCTTCGGGTTCGCCCGCGGAAATTTGCGCCAACGAAAATTCGGTGACGGGACGCTGCTTGCGGGAATTAGCCGGGGCGACTTCGAACTCTCTGCCGCAAACCTCTACAGCGCCGGCGCTGAAAATCAAAAGCGCTCGGTGCCACAATCTTAAAAACATCGACGTGGCCCTCCCCACCGGTTGCCTGACTGCAGTCGTTGGTGTTTCAGGCAGCGGCAAGTCGAGTCTGGTTTTCGGTACCTTGGCAGCCACGGCCGAAAGCGGGCGGGCAACCGCATGCGAAGCCATCGTGGGGCTGGATCAATTCACATCCGTGATTTCCATCGGACCGGGAGGGGCGCTGGGCACTGGAGCAGGCAATCCGGCCACCGCGGCGGGGTTGGCCGTTCCTGTGCGCAAGTTGCTGGCCGATACGCAAGCTGCCACAATTTCCGGCCTGGCCGCCCGCCATTTTTCGACGGCGCAAAAGGGTGGGCGTTGCGAGTCCTGCCAAGGCACGGGCCAGCTCAAGGTCGCTCTCGATTTCCTGGCCGACGTGCATTCCCCTTGTCCGGATTGTCAGGGGGAGGGCTTTCAGGCGGCGGTTCTGGCCTGCCGCTGGGGTGGCAGTAACATTGCCGAGATGTTGCGGATGACGGTGGCCGAAGCTCTGGAATTTTTTGCAACTGAGCCCAAGCTCAAGGCTCGCCTGCAACTGTTGCATGAAGTTGGGTTGTCCTATCTGACCCTCGGCCAGCCGACCCGTTCGCTGTCTGGCGGTGAGCGCCAGCGGTTGCATCTGGCCTGCAAGCTGTTGCCCGGGGCCAAGGGTACGGATCTAATCCTGTGCGACGAGCCGACGGCGGGGCTGCACATGGCGGATATTGAAAATTTGATCGATTTGTTGAAGCGCCTGACGACAGCCGGCCACACGGTGGTTGCGACCGAGCACAACGCCCAACTG
>DAOVTU010000474.1 GCA_030632925.1 Candidatus Krumholzibacteriia bacterium
AGGCCCACGGCACCTTCGGTCGGGGGCACGCGCCGCAGGCGGAAGTCGCTGCGCCACATGGTGCCGCCCTGCAAATCCACCAGATGGGACCAGGGGTGTTCGGCGTACAGGCTGTCGCCGCTGCAGTCGCCGGGTACATACTGCTCAGGCAGGCTTTCGAGATCCATCTGGACCAGATGGGCGCCCGGCGCGATGCCCGCCAGATGATAGCGACCCTGTTCGTCGGTCACGGCGAAGGCGCCGCTTTCGAGGTACACGCGCACGCCGGCCAAACCTTTGCCTGCCGACTCGCCGGTGGAATCGGCGTCGCAATCAAACCCCTGCACCTGCCCAATGATGGTGGCGGTGTCGCCAAACAGATCGCGGCGCACGGTGACCAGGGCGGTGGCTTCGTTGGAGACCGTCTGGGCCCAGCTGGCGGTTGCCCGATTGACGGCGTCGCCGACCACGGCGCCAGGCACCACGCCCAGCACATACCGGATGGTGAACCCGGTGCCTCGCGGCAATTCGTCATGATTGTAGATCAGTGTGCGGCCATCGGCGGCGAGCCATGGATCGGCGGCGGGTTGGCCGTCGATCAGGGTGGAGCCCGGCTGGTAGCGGAACCCGATCGGCAAGTGGTCGGTGACGGTCAGGTCGCTGGCGTCATCCAGGGTCGCGTTTTCCACGCGGATTTCGTAGGGCAGGAAGTCGCCCACCGCCACGCTGGTTTTGCCGGCGGTTTTGGAGACAAACAGGTCGGTGTCGACCTTGTCCACCGGGATGTCGATCAGCAAAGGTTCTTCGGCCGAGAAAAATGCTTCGCCGCGCGATCCGGGCGTGACCAAGGCAAACGGGGCTCCTGGCAAAAGCTGCAAAGTGCCGTCGGCAAAACGGGTTGGGGCGCGGTAACCGGGGGGGATATCGAGTTCCAAACGGTACTGACCGTCCGGAAGATGGGGGAAACGATATCCCCCCGGTCCGAAGTCATAGCTTTCGCCACCGGCGTCGACAACCGGCTGCCCGGTGATGATCGTGGCCGGAAAAATACTGCTGCCGTCGCTACCCAAAACCACCGCCGGCGCGCCAGTCAAATGGTCCACCACGCGCACCGTAAATCCGCTCACCGGTTGGCCCGTGCGCGAATCAAACACCCGCGCCACCGGATCAAACAGGGCCGTGGCCGAAACCTGGTCCGTGATGTCGTACACATCGATATAGCTGGCCAGCACCGAGTGGTCCTGGTAAACGCTCAGTTGGCCGTCCTTGGCCTGAGCCCCCTCGGGCCCCGTGGTCTGGATGAAGCCGAGAAACTCGCCGCTGGCCGGATCGGTTTCGTAAAGCTTCAACAATTCGCGGTCATTCAAGGCGTCGTTGACAATTACGAGCAGGATCGAGTCGCGCACTTGAGAATTGCGGTTCTGGTCCGGATCGACCACGCGCAAAAACACGGGATCGCCCTGGAAGAAAACCGTCGCCGTCGTCAGGGGCACGGGCTCGGTGATGTCGATGGGAGTGCCGGCCAGGGGAACGGGCGCGAGCAGGGGCCGGAACGGTCCCACATCCTCGCCGCTGACTGAATATTCCGTGACGGCCACCGGCACGGCGATGGAGGACCGCACGCCTGGGCGGTACCGCAGAAATTCGATGCCGCTGGGGCTGCTGGTCGGAATCACCGTCAGGTCCAGCAAGTTGCTGTCCACGGCGATGCCGACGCGGGTGCCGGCGGTGTAGGTTGCGGTGGCGGTATTGCTCAGCACCGTACCCGGCGTGTTCTGAGCGTTGGCTGTGCCGGTCATTCCGGAAATCATGAGGCAAAAAATGAGCAGGCCCAGCCACTGCCGGACGCGCGGAAATACGACCCTTTTAAGGGCCGCATTTCCACGTGTCAGAGCGGCTGGGCGACTGTTCATCTAAGTGTCTCCACTACTGGATGATCACCTTGAACGTGCTCAGCGCACCGGTCGCCGCCGCAATGGCCGCGTAGGAGATGCGCATGTGGGTCACGGTCGGATCGGTGGTATCACCGCTGTCGACCGGGACGTAGGCCCACGTGGCACCGCCATCGTCGCTGTACTCCACCGTACCGGCTGGAGCCACGGTGTGGCTGCCCACGACAAAGCTCGTATTGGCTGGAACCGGGTCGACGATCGCCACGTTGTCGGCGTTCGAGCTGCCGGTGTTGTTCAGGTTGGTGGTGTAGTCCACCGTCGCACCGGGAATGTTCTTCGGACGGGTCAGACCATTGATCGGATCGTTGGTCACGACATGGGTCTTGGTCACCGTCAGGTTGGCCGTGGCAATTTCGTAGGTCGAACGGCTGCTGTGGCCACCGTCGCGGGCGGCGTCGGCGTTGCCGGCACCATCAGCGAACACAAGCTGAACCACGGCGGGGTCGTCGACATCAGCGACATGGTCAGCGGCATAGGCGCCACCGGGAATGCCAGGGGCCGCGCCGGCGCTGGTCTGGGCCAGCAGGTCGTAGTTGGCCAGTTGGGCGTTCAAGGCCGTCAGCGGAATGTCGCTGACGATGAACACGTTCATGGTCGCGTCGATGCCCAGTTCGTCGATGAAAATCGTATTGTCCAGAGCCGGTTCGTAGATGCCGTTGGCATTCGAATCGACAAAGACGTTCACGTTGGCGGCGTCGAAGTCGTCACCGGCGTCGGCCACGGGAGTCAGGGTGTAATCCTGAATTGTATTGCCATTGTTGGTGACCGAGTAGCTCAGTACACGGGCCAGCATGCCGGGCACCACGAGGATGTTTGCGGCATCGAGGGTGGCGACGGTGACATCAACGCGGTTGTCGACCAGGAAAGTGGCGACATTGGAGTTGATCGTAGCCTGGGGCAGGCCGCCGACCACGAAATCGACCGACGCGGCGTTGTTGACGGTGGTGCCCGAGGGCGTGCCGCCGGCGAAAGCCGTGCCAACCATGACCAACGTGAGCACAAGGCTCAGGCCGGACAGTTTGGTGATCCTGTTCATCATCTGTTCTACCTCCTGTAGAAGCTGCTCCTAGAGCAACCGTGTGGTGTAGCTCACCTGACCGGTTTCACCCGGTGCCAGTGATCTTGTGAATTGCCATTGGATGTGCGTGCAGTCCTGTGGCGTTGCCTGACGCATCTGACCTGCACTGTCAGATACCGTCAGGTCGGACAGAGGACCGAACACATGGCCCCCATCCACCGAGAAAACAGTTTCCAGTCCGGCCGGATTATCGGCCGCACGTCGGAATTCCATGTGCTCGGGAATCGGATTGGTGATGAAAATGTCGTCGGCCGGTTCGGTCCCCTGATTGTCGTAAATCAGGGTGTAGATGACCTCGTCACCGGGCACGACGGTCTCGGCGGGAATTCTCTGCACGACTTGACTGCCGTCCGGATTTTCCTGCACGATTTCCACTTCGGCCATCGCTTGCAGCACAAAAGTGCCGTCGCTTTGGGCCAAAGCTCCTGCAACGCAAAAAAGACTCGCCAGAATTGGCAGAATCATCAGCGCACGCAGCTTCGTTTGGTTAGTACTGACTTGCTTACCTCCTGGGGTTATTCAAGGGCCACCTGAAAAGAGATCCGTTGTGTAGACGTGTCGGATGTCATGTCTCCGAGGGCTATGGTGACCGCGC
>DAOVTU010000565.1 GCA_030632925.1 Candidatus Krumholzibacteriia bacterium
CAAACAGCAAAGCGGTCGTCGACAAAAGACCCGACGACGCGACTGGATATGGGCTGACTGCCAAAGAACGCGATTCCCCCGCTGACATGCTTGCTGACTGCGCCTTCCTGCTCCGGATTGCGAATCAGAAACAGCTTCTGCGCCTCGGTGGCTTTGCCATCCTGCAGGAAGTTGAAGAACGATTGCGCCACACTGTCAGGTGGAGTGGTCACCATGGACGGCGTGGTTTCCTCGGCACTGCTGACAGATTCCCCATATACTGGGCCACTCAGCCCACAGGGCAACAACAGCACCACCATCACAACAACAAAAATCCTGTTCATCGATTCCTCCTGAATGGCCGGCTACCCGACCAGCTTGACCGTTCTGGTATTGAGCGGCAAACTGCACCCATCGTCAAATTCCGCTGCGGCCCTGACGCCACACTCAGCAATTTTCCTGGCACTGGCCTGGGTTCCATACACCGCATGCATCGCGCCCAAGCCCAGCCGCTTGCCCGACCCGATGGCACAATAGGTGCTGTACTCGTTCACTTCCCGATAACTGCCCACCTGGAACAGGCCATGCTTGTTCACGATCACGGCCGTCAGTTGATTTGACTCCACAGGCTGGTCATCGTCTTCACTCGAGTTCAGGAAATAGTCGTCCTTCATCTTTTCCTGCAGTCGCAGCAACGTCGTAAAAATTTCCATGCGATTGTCCAGTTGGAACAGGCTCTTCTCGTGGGCAATCAGGTGCTGCATCACGTTGGACATAGCCGTCCAACCCACAATGCCGATGACACTGCGCTTGACGCTGACCAACTTGCCCGAACTCTTGATGTGCTGAGCCGAAACATTGGTTGAGCCATAGCTTGATTGCGTATCACTGGAAATAGCCACCACGCCATCCTTGATGGCCGCACATACAATCGACATGTCGTTCCCCTGTTCCGGATTCAAATGGAGATGTTCCCAAGACTCATGTTCAAGACCCATGTTCAAGTCCCATGTTCAAGTCTATACCATACTTAGGTGGCGAGAACCAGTCATGGATCAGGTCGGGCGGGAAGATGGAGGCAGAGATCGGAGCTAGGGCTCCAGGACAACCGTCACCACCTGCGAAAGGTCAATCGGATCCTCATCTTCGCCCAGATAGTACCGAAAATAGGCCCCAATGGTGTACTGCCCCGGCGGGATGTCATAAGACGTGCCGTCATCATTCCAGGCAGAGGTCAACAAGACCGAGGCGTCGATCAGTTCGCCCGGTGCGAGGGTGAAAAAGCCGGGTGGGCAAACGGGAACCAAAGTGGGGTTGCGCATAAGCAACAACTCGCCCTGGTCATTGGTCACCGTGAAGGTCACGGTGTAACCACATCCGATAGGATAGTAGGCATCGGCATCGCCGATGTTCGCCACGTGTGCGATGGCTCCCTTGAACGGTACGCCCAAAAACGAAGTAACAAGACTTTCGGTCTGGAACGTGACTTCCGCACGCGGTTCGGGTTGCGGCACGGGATCGGTAGAGTCGCTGCATCCGGTTGCCCCGATCAGCAGGAAAAGGCTCACGACAATCATTACCAAACAACGGGCTTCAGTGCGCTTCATCTCTGTGGCCTCCTGGAAAGACTTCGCCTGCTTCAATCAATAAACAATGATCCCTACCCCGCACCATGCTCAACTTCGGCAAAAAGCATGTTGAATCCCATCAGCCCATATCGCTGCATCCGGATCTGTCCATGCCCCTCAGGTTCGGCGGTATCACTCACCACGTACGTCTGGCTCCACTTGTCGCGCAGGGCCTGCTTCGAATCATCGGATGCAACCCACAACAAATCGATGGGCCCATTAAACGGCCCCAGGAGCATGAACGAAAACCGATTCACCATCTTGAAAATGCTGGGACGCTCACCATGCAGGTCAACCACCCGCACCCGAAACAACCGGTAGCCGAGGGTGCGAAATGTCGACCGCTTTAAGAATACAAAATAAAAGACTACAAACACCAGCCAAGTCAGACCTGTCCCGGCCGTTGCCGACCGCTCAGGCAACAAGACACCAAAGATGGTCGCCAGAATCACCATTACGATCATGGCCACAAAAATGTCGACCAGCCCGATTGCGAAACGACGCCAAAGCCCCGGATGGGCACTTTTCGCGTAAAAAACGCCTTCTTGCGATGAATATGACGACATCATTCCCCCTTTGGCCCAAACGCCCAAATGCCCTCTACCCTACGAAGCATCTCCCGCTAACGGGCAATCACCAACACCTTAGCGATAGGAAGCTTTCACCGCTCCCCAGGTCGACTGCTGGGTTCCCACCGCCCCAACTGTCTCCAAACGAACCCAATCGACCGTGCCATAAGCCGCTTCTACAATGTCGGGCAACACTGCAGCCGAAACGTCACAGAACAGTTCGGCCGTGATGACCGAACCCAGCAACAGGTTCACGTCGGATTGGCCTTCGGTACATACTTCAAACATCACTTCATTGGCGTTGAGCCAACCGTAGGCCATGGCCGAGGCCTCGAAGTGGCAGCCCCCCAACTGCTCGGCAGACAGTCGCAGAGTTACGTAGGCCACGTACGGCAGGGTGTCGCAATAGACCACCCCCTCAATATCTCGGCAACTCTCCCTTTGACCGCCTTCCCAAGGACCCGAAGCTACAAACCGCAAGCCCTCGATGCTCTCGATACTGTCGGGCAAGGTAAACGCCATGGTCCGGGTCCAGGGCGAGTCGGGCGGCGGGTTGTCGCCTATGGCGTAATCGCCGGCCAGGTCGGGCAGATCGATGAGGATCGTTGCGCCGGCAGTCGTCGCAAATATCGAGGCCACAGCCAGCAGCACGATGAGAAATTTCAAGAATGGCCCCCTTGAACAATCAGTCGGCATATCCGATGTCCATTTCACTTTGGCACACGCAAACCAAGCTTCGCATTCAGCAGTTCAGACACTTCATAGCCCAAACCGATTCCGGCACCGAGCAGGGTTCCAATCCGCATGGACACCATGGCCATGCCCAGATCAAATGGACGGCCGTTCACGAAGCTGAG
>DAOVTU010000637.1 GCA_030632925.1 Candidatus Krumholzibacteriia bacterium
ATCGGCACCAATCTGTTTAATTTTCAGACCAGCACGTTCTCGCTGACCAAGGGGCCTCTGTTCACCGACATCCTGTTGGCCGATGAAATCAACCGGACACCGCCCAAGACCCAGGCCGCCCTGCTGGAGGCCATGCAGGAGCGCGGCGTAACCATCGACGGGGAGAGATACCAACTGGGCGACGACTTCATGGTCATCGCGACCCAGAACCCCATCGAACAACAGGGCACGTACCCGCTGCCCGAAGCCCAACTCGACCGCTTCCTGTTCAAGATCCTGGTGGGCTATCCCACCGAAGAACAGGAGAAGCAGATGGTCATGTTGCACGGCCAGAGCACGGCCATGCCATCGCTGACCGAATTTGACCTCACGCCGGTGGTGAATCTGGAGAGTCTGCAGAAGGCGCGGCGCCTGGTGGCTGACATCCGGCTCAATGAAGACCTCGTCGACTACATCATCAAGGTTGTGCGGGCCACGCGAGAAACGCCGGCCTTGTTGTGCGGAGCCTCGCCGCGTTCGGCCAATATGCTGGCCGTTGCAGCCCGGGCCCGAGCTGCCCTCAACGGACGTACGTTTGTCATTCCTGATGACATCAAGGAGCTGACCCGGCCGATCCTGCGGCACCGGTTGCCTCTGGCGCCTGGTGCGGAAATCGAAGGCACGACGGTTGAAAAAGTGGTCGAAGATATTCTTGATCAGGTTTCGGCGCCCCGCTGATGCGTCCCACGATGCGCAGCACCCTGTTGATGTTGGCGGGCATTCCGGTGTCTGTGTTGCCGGTCTTTGCCGGCAGCCAGTTTTGGATCTTCTGGCTCAGCTATCTGGCCCTGATTCTTCTGCTGATGGGGGTCGATGGGGCCCTGGCTGGACCGCGACGCCAGATTGAGCTGACTCTGGCGGGTCCTGCCCAGTTGTACATCGGCCGGGCCGGCAGTCTGGGTGTGGAGTTGAAAGTGCCGGGCCGCATGTTGCCCGGGCGCATCGATTTGCTGGTCGAAATGGACGACCTCCTGAGCCCGGTGGAAACCCAGACCCTGGTTCCCGACGAAAAGGGACAGGTGACAACGGACATCGCCTTGAACGCCTTTCGCCGGGGAATCGCGAAAGTGTCCGCGACCTGGATTCGCTGGCAGGGGCCATTCGGTTTGATGCAATGCACTCGGACCGAGGCGCATGATCTGGAAATTCCGGTGGTGCCGGACATTCAGAGTGTGCGCAGTGCGGCTCTGAAATTTTTTGGCAGCCGCGAATTCATGTCGGGCCTGAAACTCGAAGAATATTCCGGTGATGGCTCGGAGTTTGACCGGCTGCGCGAGTATGTTCCCGGACTGGATCAACGCTCCATCGACTGGAGGGCTTCGGCCCGCCACTGCAAACTGTTGAGCCGTGAATACCGGGCCGAGCGCAATCATCAGATCGTGATCGCGATTGATACCGGTCGCCTGATGAGCGAGCCCATCGGTGGAGTGCCCAAGTTGGACCACGCCATCAATGCGGGGTTGTTGCTGGCCTGGTACAGCCTGCGGGCTGGTGACCGGGCCGGACTCTTTGGGTTCGACAAGAACATCAATATGTACCGGGAACCGCTCGGGGGCGTGGCGGCCTTTCCCGGCCTGCATGTCTCTTCGGCTCAGTTGGATTACAGCCATGAGGAGACCAATTTTACCCTGAGTTTGGCTCAGCTTTCGACCCGGTTGCGTCAGCGCTCGCTGATTGTCCTGATGACCGATTTTGTCGATACCATCGGGGCCCGCCTCATGGAGGAAAACCTGCAGCGCCTGTCACGCAAGCATCTGGTGCTCTTTGTGGCCATGCGCAATCCGGAACTGGAGGCCATTGCCGAAGAACGGCCCGGCACGGTGGGCAGGATGGCGCGCAGCGTGGTGGCATCCGATATCCTGCAGGAGCGGGAGATCGTCTTGAAGAATTTGCGGCGGTACGGCATCCAGACCATTGACGCGCTGCCCAATCAGATCTCGCCCGAGTTGTTGAACCGGTACCTGGACATCAAGCGCAGGGAGCAGATCGCGTGAGTGAGTTCCAGATCAAAAGTGTCGAGTTCCGGCGGGAACGCGAAAAAGACTGGCAGGAGTTGGAGCGCCTCATTGATCAGGCCGAAAAAAAGGGCCTGGACAAAATGGGGGCCCGTGAGGTTTCCCGCCTGCCTGTCTATTATCGCGCGGCCCTGTCTTCGTTGAGCGTGGCCCGATCGATCAGCCTGGATGCCAACCTGTTGCTCTATCTGGAGAACCTGACCAACCGTGCCTTTGTCAGGGTCTACGGTGTGCGCCATCATTTGGGCGAGGCCTTTGTCGTCTTTCTGACCAAGCGCTTTCCCCGCGAGGTCCGCAACTACAAGTGGTTGATTGCACTCTCGGCGGCCTTCTTTTTGCTGGGCATGAGCGTGGGCATGGTGCGGGTAAATCAGGATCCGGAAAATTTCTACAACATCGTGGACGCGTCCTATGCCTCAGGCCGCAACCCTGCTTCGACCACCGAAGAATTGCGCAGCGCCCTGTTCGAGACCGATGCCAGTATCATGTCGGCGCTGACTCATTTTACGTCATTCCTGTTTACCCACAATGCCCAGATCGGAATCCTCAGTTTTGCCCTGGGGTTTGCCGTCGGGTTGCCGGTGTTCTATTTCATGTTCGTCAACGGA
>DAOVTU010000402.1 GCA_030632925.1 Candidatus Krumholzibacteriia bacterium
CAGCATGGCCTGCCCACTGGTCACGGGAGCATTTTGCCTGGTGATGTCCGCCACGCCAGGCCTGACACCCACCCAACTGGCCGAGATTTTCGAAACCACGGCCACCGACCTGACCAACGCTCCGGCCATTGCGGGCCGCGACAACTATTCGGGCGCCGGCCTGATCAACCTGCCTGCGGCCCTGGGCCGGACACCATCCACCCCGCCGTTGCAGGTGCAGATCACCAACCACGGCAACCTGCCCCTGGTTTTTGGCGCCATGTACAATCCGGCCGGATGGCTACAGATCGAAACTCCGACCGGCTACCTCGCCCCCGGCGCCTCGCGCACCCTGAGCGTGACGGTGGACCCGGCGAGCCTGCTTGAAGGCACGTACCAGTCTTCGGTGATATTCATGTCCAATGACCCGCATGGAGTCAGTATTCTGCCGGTAACGCTGATTTACGGAGATTATGTGACGGCGGTGGATGATGATTTGCCCGGTGCGCAGAATGCCAGACTGGAGAACTACCCCAACCCCTTCAACCCGCGCACGGTGCTGCGCTTCAGCACCCGCCAAGCCGGGGCCGTACGGCTCGAAATACATGATGTGCGGGGTCGTCTTGTACGGCGCCTGATGGGCGGAGAGTTGGCCGCCGGCAGCCACGAATTCCTATGGGATGGGCAGAATGATCAGGGCAGCGCCGTGGCCAGTGGGCAATACTTCGCACGCCTGACGGCGCCCGGTGCCACGGCGGTGACCCGCAAGTTGATGTTGGTGCGTTAAGTGATCACGCCTCAGCGAAAGAGGGCCTTGACCGCTCCCCAGGAGTATTCTTCGGTGCCCACGACCACAGCGTTCGGATCCCAGACCACTTCAAAGGCCGTGTCCTTGTTCTCGCTGTAAAAGGTGTTGTCGGCATCGCCGATCATCATGCGCCCGGGCACTCGATTGATATCCGTCACTACCCAACCGTAGGCATCAAGACTGGTGTCCAACCGGACCGACAGCACGCCTGCGGCCAGTCCCAATTCCATGGCAGTGAAATCAAAGACCACCCATTGATTGCCGAAGCCGCTTTCCAAAACGTTGTCCACCGAGGCAATGACCCGGTTCTGATCATCCAGTACCGAGCAGGTCACGGTGTCGCCACCGGTCAGGGTGGTCACACCGTTAAAACTGAAAAAATCGACGGTGACCAGGAAGGCGGCCCGCAGAAACTGGCCACTGCAGTCGGTGGTGAATTCCTGGCCTACCCAACTGCGTTGGCCCGACACATTCAGCCCAAAATACTCGAAATCCGACGTATTGGCGTTGGACCAGCCGGTCATGCACTGGGCCCCGGCGGTCAGGGGCAAAATCGTGGTGGCGATCAGCAGGAACAGGGCGGTCAAGAGTCCTTGGCGACGCATCATATTCTCCTCCAAAAAATTTAGGGTACATCATCCATTATACGGAACTTTTTCCGGCTATTGAAGTATTTTGGTCTTTGCGCTTATATTGGGCGCTCTTTTGTATGCACCAAATTGCAGATTCACCCACCCCTGAGGAGTCTTCGCGATGATCGAAGTTCGTGGCATCACGAAATCCTTCGGGACCATGCGCGCGCTCGACGACGTCTCGTTCCAGATAGGCAAAGGCGAAATCCTCGGCTTTCTGGGACCCAACGGCGCCGGCAAGAGCACGACCATGAAGATCATCACCACCTTTTTGGCGGCCGACAGCGGCACCGTAGAGGTCGATGGGATCGATGTCCTGAAGAACCCCCTGGCTGTGCGCCACCGCATCGGCTACCTGCCCGAGAATGTGCCCCTGTACCTGGACATGAACGTGCACGAGTACCTGCGCTTCGTGGGCGAGGCCCGCGGCCTGTCCGGCAACAAGCTGCGCGACCGCCTGGATTGGTGTGTCGAAGCCTGCGGCCTGACCACCGAATTCAAGAAAACCATCGGCGAGTTGTCCAAGGGTTATAAGCAACGCACGGGCCTGGCCCAGGCGCTGATTCATGACCCGGACATCCTGATTCTGGACGAGCCCACCAGTGGCCTCGATCCGCTGCAGATCATGGGCATCCGCGAACTGATCAAGAGCCTTGCCGGCTCCAAGACGATCATTTTCTCGACCCACATCCTGCAGGAAGTCAGTCCGGTCACCGACCGGGTCGTGGTCATCAACGAGGGACGGATCATTGCCGATGGCGATGTGAACGCCCTGGCTCGCGACGCCATGCAGACCAACCGGGTCTATGTGGGCGCCCGCCAATTTGGCGACGCCGTGGAAGCGGATCTGCGCGCTCTGGCGGAAGTCAGTGAAGTATCGCCGGCCGAAATGACCAGCGCAGACGGTTGCCGTTTTGAAGTCCGTGGTCCCTTCGACCAGGACCTCGTGGCGGCCATTGACAAACTGGCCCGCGAAAAAGCCTGGGAACTGACCGAACTGCACGAGGCCACTTTCAGCCTCGAAGACACCTTCATTGCCCTGACGCGCGACGCGCGCGAAAACGGCTCCCGGGGGGTGGCGTAGATGTCCAACAGCATGACAATTTTCCGGCGTGAATTCGGCTCGTATTTCAACAGCCCGATCGCCTACATTTTCATCATCGCCTTTCTGGTGTTGAACTCGGGTCTGTTCATGACCTCGTTCTTCCTCGGCGGTGCGGCAGACCTGCGTGGGTTCTTCGGCAATCTGCCCTTGTTTCTGATTTTCTTCATCCCGGCCGTCAGTATGCGGCTCTGGGCCGAAGACAAAAAGACCGGCACTTTCGAACTGCTCATGACCCTGCCCATGCCCACGCGCGACGTGATGCTGGGCAAGTATTTTGCGGCTTTCGCTTTCTATCTGGTGGCCCTGCTGGGCACCTTGCCGCTGCCCATCATGGTCAGCGCGCTGGGCAATCCGGATATGGGCGCAATCGTCAGTGGTTATATTGGCGCCGCCCTGCTCGGCGGCCTGTACATGGCCATCGGCATGTTCACCAGTGGCCTGATGCGCGACCAGATCTCTGCGGTGATCCTGGGCATCATGGCCTGCTTCGTGATCTTCATCCTGGGCATTCCCACGGTGGCCACAACCATCGACGGTTGGGTGCCCGGCTTTGGATCAATGTTGCAGCACTACCTGGGACTGTCCGACCACTTCAACATGATGTTGCGCGGGGTTGTCTCCCTGGGTGATCTGGCCTACTTCCTGGGCCTGACCACGGTATTCCTGACTCTCAACGCCCTGTGGCTGGAAGGCAGGAAATACTAATGAACAACAACCGACGCAAATTCCGTTTGACGTTTACCGCAGCGACTATACTGCTGGCTTTCGTCGCCTTCTACGCTGTTAAGGTGGCCGACAACTGGCCCGGAGCCCGCGTGGACATGACCAGCGACAAGCTGTTCACCATGACCCCGGCGGCCGCCGACATTCTGCAGGGATTGAAAGTGCCCGTGATTGTGAAGCTCTACATCACCGCCGAAGGCAAAATGCCCACCGAGTTGCGCACTTTGGAGCGGGATGTCACCGAGCAGATGCGCAACTTCGAGCAGGTCGCCGACGGCATGCTCGAGTTCACTGTGCACTATCCCCAGAATGATGAAGAGATGCAGACCGCCCTGGGTGCCAAGGGCATCCGGCCCTTCCAGGTGCAGTCCATCGAAAAGGACGAGATGGGCATCAAACTCATCTGGTCGGCCATGACCATTGCCTACAAGGACAAGCCCGAAGAGATCATTCCCCAGTTGTTGCCCCAGAGGTTGGCGGCGCTGGAGCAGGACATCATCGGGCCCGTGTATCGGCTGACGCGCGAGCGCACACCGAAAGTGGCGATCTTTGGTCCCAAGAAAGAGGTCGATCAGCAGACGGCCATGATGTACCTGCAGCAGGGCATGCAACCGCCCCCGCCCCAGGAGCAATTCGCGCGCATTGCCGAGCTAATGGGTCAGGGACATTACGAAGCGGTGCCGGTCGAGTTGACGGCCGCCTCGCCCATTCCCGACGATGCCGACTGTCTCATAGTTATGGCCATGTCTTCGTTGAACGAACGCCAGGTGTTCGAAATCAACCGCGCCATGCACGG
>DAOVTU010000001.1 GCA_030632925.1 Candidatus Krumholzibacteriia bacterium
CGCAGTTGGGCCAGATGGCCCCGGATCAAACCACGCTGCCCATCCAGACGTGACCATTGGTCCTGCACCGGGGGCTTGTCGATGACGCCAAAGCCGATGGCCGATTTCAGGAATACCACCACGTCACGCCCGTACGCCTCCACCGTGCGGGGACTCATACCTCGCTCGTGGCGCAAATATTCCAGAAAGGGCTGCAGGGGATCCAGCGACCGGGTTCCATCTGTCACGGCTCACGTCCTTGTCGGTAAAGCTCAGACCGAAGGTACCATCAGCTCTCGGCGGCGGCAAGCAGGTCGCGCACGTTGGTATCGGCCACCCAGGCGGCCAGTTTCTCCGAGGCGCGAGCCGACTTGGCCAACTTGCGATCCCGTTTGCCGCGCACTCGCTCCGGAAGATCCGGCAGGATGCCAAAATTGGCATTCATCGGCGTCAGTTTGGGCGTGGTCGTATCGAAGAGGAAATTGCGCAGCAGGGAACCCAGCATGGATTCCAAAGGCAGTCCCGGCAGTTGTTTGTCATGGGCCCGAGCGGCCACCTGCCAGGCGCTGTACAGGCCCGAAGCGATGGACTCGACATAACCCTCCACGCCGGTGATCTGGCCCGCCACGACCACGTCAGGCCGACCTTTGAGGCTGAAGTCGCGTCCGCAACAGCGCGGCGTATCGAGATAGAAATTTCGGTGCAGTTGTCCATAGCGCACGAACTCGGCCTTGGCCAGGCCGGGAATCTTTGAAAACACGCGCTTTTGTTCGGGATACTTGAGCCGGGTTTGGAATCCCACCAGGCCAAAGAGGGTGCCTTCGACATTTTCCTGCCGCAATTGCACCACGGCATGAGGACGCCGCCCCGTTTTGGGGTCATCCAGCCCGACCGGGCGCAACGGTCCGAAAGACATGCTCATGGGACCCGACGCTGCGATCTCCTCGATGGGCTGGCAACCGTCAAAGAGTTCGGACTTGTCGAATTCGTGCACGGTCGCCTTTTCCGAGTCCACCAGATCCCGGTGCAGTTCGGCGTATTGTTCTTCGTTCAGCGGCGCGTTCAAGTAGTCGCTGTCGCCTTTGCCGTAACGGGCGGCGCGGAACAAAATGTCCAGGTCCAGGGATTCATGCGTCACCGTAGGTGCGATGGCATCAAAAAAATGCAGTCCGGGCCGTCCTGTAATAGCGCCCAGTTGGGCCACCAGGCCGTCTGAACTCAGCGGCCCCGAAGCCACCAGCCAGACGTGCCCATCTCTCGCCGGCAACTCATTGATTTCCCGCCGGCTGACGGTGATCAATGGCTCCGCCTCCAGCGCTTTGGCCACCGCGGCGGAAAAACGCGCTTTGTCCACGGCCAGGGCACTGCCCGCCGGCACCGAACACGTGCGTGCGATGGTCAGCAAACGGCAACCCAACAAGTCCAGCTCGTCTTTCAACAAGCCGGACGCCGTGGCCGGTGCGGTGCTCTTGAGGGAATTGCTGCAAACGATTTGGGCGAGGGCATCGCCTTCGTGCGCCGGTGTCTTGACCACCGGGCGCATCTCCACCAACTCAACCTGGACGCCGAGGCGCGCCAATTGAAAGGCCGCCTCACATCCTGCCAAACCACCCCCGACAACCGTGACACTCAGCGGGGTGCTGGTCACGCGTCGTCGCCGGTGGGCGCGGCTTTGGTCACTTTTTTCTTGGCGACCTTCTTCTTGGTGGTCTTTTTCTTCGCCGTCTTCTTTTTGGCAGTCTTCTTTTTGGCAGTCTTCTTTTTAGTCGTCTTCTTCTTCGTGGTCTTCTTCTTGGTCTTGGCCCGCTCCGCCGCCGTCTTCAGCAGCGCCAGCGCATCCTCGACCGTCACGTCTTCCGGATCCCGGTCCCGACCAATGGTCGCGTTCACCTTGCCGGATGTGACATAGGGCCCATACCGGCCTTTGTAGACCGCCAGCGGTTCGCCCGTATCCGGATGCGTGCCCAGATCTTTCAGCACCGTCTTCTTGTTCTTGTTCCGGATGCGCTCAAGGGCTTCATCCAGTGTAATGGTGAACAACGTATCGACAGTTTCAACGCTGGCAAAAACCCGCGCCCGTTCCACGTAGGGACCAAAACGCCCCAGGCCAGCACTGACCGACTTGCCCGTTTCCGGATCCTCACCAATGAGGCGCGGCAGTGAAAGCAGCTTCAGCGCATAGGGCATGTCGATCTTTGTCGGATCGGTTTTCTTGCCCAGGCTGATGCGCTTGGGCTTCTTGTCGCCCTCCTGCTCGCCAAGCTGCAGGTAGGGTCCAAAGGGTCCGGTCAGCGCGTAAATGTTCTGATCCGTTTCCGGATGTTTGCCGATGGGTTCCTTAGACTTGTCCTTCTGGATGATCAGGTCGACGGCCTTCTCGGGCGTCAGTTCATCCACCAGCAGATCCACCGGCAGCGTAGCCCTGCGGTCTTCTTCGCCCTCGACATGGACCGATACGTAGGCACGCCCGATGCGCAGCACCACGGGGCGGCCGCTCTTGGGATCGTTGCCCACCTTGATGCGGGGGAACTCGATCTTGTCCAGCTCCGAGGCGATGTCCTGCTCCAGGCCCTGGCCACCATCTCCACCACGATAGAATTCGTCGAGGAAGGCCACCCAATCCTGGTCGCCCGAAGCGATGCGATCGAGGCCTTCTTCCATGCGAGCGGTGAACGCCAGATCCACGTATTTGTTGAAGTGCTCGCGCATCAAATGTGTCACCGCGATACCAACGTACGACGGCAACAGCGCGCCGCCCTTCTTGATCACGTACTCGCGGGACTGGATCGTACCCACCACCGCGGCGAAGGTCGACGGCCGTCCGATACCCTCTTCTTCCAGCTTCTTGATCAAGGAGGCCTCGGTGTAGCGGGCCGGCGGCTGGGTTTCGTGCGGCACCGAAGTCACCGATTCGATGTCCACCTGGGGTGTCGCCGTACCAGCAGCACCACCGATGAGCAAACCTTCAGTGAGATCCGGCAGCAAAGTGTCTTTGCCCTTGTCTCCATAAACTTTCAGGAAACCCGGGAAGCGCACGATCGAGCCGTTGGCGCGGTAGGTCAGCTTCTGCTCGCCCTCAACGCCTGCACCCGACACTGTCGCGGTGATATCCACGGCTGTCTTGTCCAGCTTGGCGTTGGCCATCTGGCTGGCCACGGTGCGGTTCCAGATCAGCCGGTAAACAGCCAGTTCTTCGCTGTCCAGTCGACCGGCAATGGCGTCCGGCGTGCGGTTCACATCGGTGGGCCGGATGGCTTCATGCGCCTCCTGCGCACCTTTGCTCTTGGTCTTGTAGCGTCGCGGACCATCAGTGTAGTTCGCGCCGTAGGTTTCGCGGATCATGGCCTCGGTCTCGGCCAGCGCTTTTTCACTCAGCGTCAGCGAATCGGTTCTCATATAGGTGATGAGGCCTTCGCGGAAGTCGCCAATACCTTCATACAACCGCTGGGCTATGCGCATGACCCGCTGCGGCGTCATCTTCAGGCGGCCGTTGGCGGCCTGCTGCAAAGTCGAAGTCGTGAACGGAGGCGAAGGCCGTTGGGTCGATTCCTTGTTGGTCACATCGGACACCAGCCAAGGCACGTTGGTCTGGGAAGCCGCTGCGTAATTGGCCGAAGCCTCTTCGCCCAGATGCACCCGTTTGGCCGGATTCTTCAACTCGCCCGTATCCGGATCAAAATCCTTGCTGCCGGCGATCTTCACGCCACCGACTTCGGTCAGGCGGGCGGTGAATTCCAGGTCATCGCTCTTGAGCGCCGCCTCGATGTCGCAATACTTTGCCACATGGAAAGCCTGACGTTCTTCTTCCTTCTCAACCACCAGGCGCACCGCAACGCTCTGCACGCGTCCGGCCGAAAGCTTGGTCCGCACTTTTTTCCAGAGCACCGGCGACAGGCTGTAACCGTAAAGACGATCCAGGATGCGGCGACCCTCCTGCGCCCGCACCAACTGCATGTCCACCTCACGGGGTGAGTTCAAGGCCTCGTTGATGGCGTCTTTGGTGATCTCGTGGAAAGAAATCCGGCTCACCGGAACTTTCGGTTGCAAAACTTCCAACAGATGCCAACTGATGGCCTCACCCTCGCGATCCTCATCAGTGGCGAGCAGGATCTCATCCGCGGATTTCATCAGCTTCTTGAGTTCGGCCACCTGTTTCTTGCTGTCAGACGACACCACATATATAGGGGCGTAGTCGTCGTCCATGTTCACGCCAAAACGTGACCAGGGCTCTTTCTTGTATTTGGCCGGGATTTCCTTGGCCGAACCTGGCAGGTCCCGAATGTGACCGTAGCTGGACGTGACTGTATAACTGTCGTCCAGAAAACGCGTGATGGTGCGTGCTTTGGCCGGGGATTCCACGATGATCAGTTTCAAGTCTGGTTCCTTCCAGGCAATTGTCTACAAATAGACAAAATGCGGGATCAATGAATGTTTTCGAAGCCTTCCGAAGCCCCACCGGTCATGCCGGGACGTCCTGGCATGAACAGCACTTGTTCGATGATGGGCTCAAGGTCATAGATGTCCATAGGGCAGTACGCCACATAGGAAGCGTAGGCCAACAAGGCCTCGAACTGGGCCCTCGAGATCTGCTTGTTGTTCACCAGGTTCACCAGATATCCCATGCCCTCAGGCGTGAGATAACGGGCATCGGCTTCGCTGAAATAGCGAAACGCCTTGTCTGAAGGAGCGTCCGGCGCCGGGTTCCGGGGCCATTCCGGCTCATCAGAAGGCAGCATATGATTTTCGATCCAGGCGAGCAAGCCCTGCACGTCGTCTTCGCTGAGACCGGCAGCCTCGGCCTTGTCCTGGATCTGGAGAGCCCGTGAGCGGCTGGTTTCCGGATCAGTGGACAGGGCTTCCAGTAGGATCACCAGGAGGTGTTTCATTTTGTCGTTTGCTTGATCCATACCCTGTCTTTCTCAGCTGAAACGGCTTCGTCAGGCAATACCCTGAGCTATTCTCAGCTCTTTCTGAACTAATAGCGCGCCAAAACTAGCATGGAGTCTCCGCTCCGGCAAGGAGACTCCGAACTGTACTGCATCCTGACTAGGGCGTCTTCCCGCAGCATTTCTTGTACTTTGCACCACTGCCACAGGGACAGGGATCATTGCGCCCAACCTTCGGTTCTTCCCGCTGTTGCGGCCTCTGGGCACCTGCATCAGGGGCATTGGTGGTCGCTTTGGCGGCGCCGGATTGTTCGTACGCCGACACCTCCCGGTGCTGGGTCTGCATTTTGTCGACGGCCGGGGCTTTTTGCTCCGGTGGCGGGGCCAACTCGGCCCGGAAGAACAAACTCACAGCCGATTTTTCGATGTTGTCCATCAGGGTTTCGAACATCCGGAAGCTCTCTCCCTTGTACTCGACCAAGGGGTCGCGCTGGCCATATGAGCGCAAACCAATGCCGCTGCGCAGCAAAATCAGCTCGTTCAGGTGGTCGCGCCAGTGCTCATCCAAAATTTGGATCAGCACGAATTTTTCCAACTGGCCTGAGAACTCCGGCCCCAGGCCATCTTCCTTAATCTGGAATCGTTCGAGGGCGAACTCCACCAGCTTGTCCTCGAGGGCTTCGAAGCCCATTTCCAGATGCTCTTCTTTTTCCAAGGGCATCGGCGCCAGTACCAGTCCCTGGTAAAGCCGGGCCATGTTTTCCATATCCCAGAAATCGGGCGCATCGCTGCGCTCGGCGTGGGCCGCGATAATCGTGGTGACTGCGCTTTCGACAAAGCCCTTGAACTGCTCGCTGAGATCCTCACCTTCAAGAGCACTGCGGCGCAGATCGTAGACCACCTCGCGCTGCTTGTTGACGACAT
The DNA here is from genome assembly GCA_030632925.1 of Candidatus Krumholzibacteriia bacterium. Taxonomy (GTDB): domain Bacteria; phylum Krumholzibacteriota; class Krumholzibacteriia; order LZORAL124-64-63; family LZORAL124-64-63; genus JAGRNP01. Next base: position 5,790 of record DAOVTU010000001.1, read on the forward strand.
CGTCGTACTCCAGCAGATGCTTGCGGATCTCGTAGTTCTGGGTCTCTACTTTGACCTGGGCTTTTTCAATGGCCTTGGTCACCATCGAATGGGTGATGACCTCACCTTCCTCCACGCCCAAGCGGTCCATGACCTTGATGATGCGGTCCGGACTGAACAGGCGCATCAGATCATCTTCCAGCGACAGGAAGAAGATCGTGGCGCCGGGATCACCCTGCCGACCGGAACGGCCGCGCAACTGGCGATCAATGCGGCGACTCTCATGACGTTCAGTGCCGATGATCTGCAGCCCAGGACTTTGACCTTCGTACAATTCAGGGTCCAGGCTCGGGTCGTTGGGCCAGGTTTCGGGCAGGCCCAGGATGTCCGCCGACAGCTTGATGTCCGTACCACGTCCAGCCATGTTGGTGGCAATGGTCACGGCGCCCTTGTATCCCGCTTCGGTGACAATCTCGGCCTCGGCCTTGTGCTGTTTCGCATTCAGGACGTTGTGGTTGATGCCCGCCAACTTGAACATCCGGCTGAGCAATTCGCTGACCTCAACGGTGGTCGTACCGACCAGCACCGGCAGGCCCAGTTTGTGCAACCGCGCCACCTCATCCCGGATGGCCTTGTACTTTTCCTTCTTCGTCTTGTAGATCAGGTCTTCATTGTCTTCACGCACGATAGGCCGGTTGGTCGGTATCACGACCACATCCAGGGTATAGATGCCGTTGAATTCGGCTTCTTCGGTTTCCGCGGTACCGGTCATGCCTGAAAGCTTTGCGTACTTGCGGAAGAAATTCTGCACCGTGACCGTCGCGAGAGTCTGGGTCTCTTTTTGGACCGTGACGCCTTCCTTGGCTTCCAATGCCTGATGCAAACCATCACTGAAGCGCCGACCGGGTTGCAGGCGACCCGTGAACGAATCAACGATCACGACCTTGCCCTCCTGCATCACATACTCCACATCACTTTCATAAAGGGAGTAGGCGCGCAGCAACTGGTCGACATTGCTGATGCGTTCGTTCTTTTCGGCGTAGGCCTGTTCAAATTTAGCCAACCGCTTGGTCTTCTCCTTTTCGTCCAGTTCTTCATTGTCCTGGATCTCCCCAGCGGCCACCGCCAGATCCGGCAGCACAAAGAAATCGGCATCATTGTTGGCGAATACGTCGCGGCCCTTTTCGGTCATGTCGACGTGGTTGTTTTTCTCTTCAACCACGTACAGCAGGTCGGCGTCCGCCTCCCACATGGCCTTGTCGCGCATATAGGCCTCTTCGGTCTTATGCACGGTCTCGAGCACGCCTGGGATCTGGGCCAGTTTGCGGTAGCGCGGATTCTTCGGACCACCACGGCTGATGCGCAGCAGCTTCAGGGCGGTGTCGTTGTCGATGTCGACATCCTCGCCTTTGAGAGCCGGGCGCATCACACGCTCGGCGTCGGTAAGCCAGTTGTTGACCATCTTCATCTGTTGCCGCACCAGGTTGTTCACCAGCGGATTCAGCTCCGAGAACTGGTGCGTCGATTTATCAACGGCACCACTTATGATCAACGGCGTACGGGCCTCATCAATGAGCACTGAATCGACCTCATCGACGATGGCGAAGTGGAAGTCGCGGTGCACCAGGTGCTCGGCGTGCACAACCATGTTGTCACGCAGGTAGTCAAAACCGAACTCGTTATTGGTCCCGTAGGTCACGTCGCAGGCGTAGGCTTCGCGGCGTTCTTCGGGCGTCATCTGGCCCAGGATATAGCCGACCTCGCAACCCAGGAACTCGAGCACGCCACCCATCCACTGGGCATCACGCTGGGCGAGGTAATCGTTCACCGTCACCAGGTGGGCGCCCTTGCCTGGAATACTGTTGAGGTACAACGGGGCGATGGCGACAAGGGTCTTGCCTTCACCGGTGGCCATCTCGGCGATCTTGCCCTGGTGCAGAACGATACCACCCATGAGCTGCACGTCGTACGGGATCATGTCCCAAACCATATCCTGGTTCCAGACCACCCATGAGGCTTTGCGCTCGGTCAGTCGGCGGCAACCTTCCCAGACCACGCCATAGGCTTCGACCAGGAGGTCGTCCAGGCTTTCGCCGTCGGCATGGCGCTGGCTGAACTCGGCCCGCTTGGCGCGCAGGTCTTCGTCGGAGAGTGCCGCGTACTGCTCCCGGCCGGCCTTGATGGCGTCGACCGTGGGCTGCAGTTCGGCCACGTCCTTGTTCTTCTTGCCGAAAACGTTCTCGATGAATCCCATCAGGCCCTTGGCCATGGACGAGCTCCTATTCGTTGGTGGTTCCGGTTTCGTCTCCGGAATTCAGCACGGATTTTTTCGCGCCGATGATTGCATTATAAATCTCGCGGTCAATCAAGACTTTTTCCACATAGGCCCGCGTTTCGGGGTAACCGATCCAGGCCAGATAGATGTCCGCCTCGGCGTCTCCGCCCAGTTGCCGGTCCCAGCGGCTGGCCGCTCCCGGCCCGGCATTGTAGGCCGCCAGGATGCGGTACGGATCGCCCTTGTAGCGGCGTCTGTTTTCAGTCAGCAACCCATCGCCACGCTTGATGCTCATGGCCGGGATACGCCAGTTGCCAGGTCCGAACACCGCACCATTTTGCGGGTAATGGAAGGGCATGATCTGCATCCAGCCCAGGGCCCCGGCCCGCGAACGCACCGCCGGTTCAAAAAGGGACTCGTTGCGGGCAACGGCCAGCAACAGCGCCGGTTCGTTGTCGCCGGCCAGGATGGCTTCCCGGATCGGACCGTCAGTTGGCAACGGATACAGGAAGAGACGCTTTTCGTCCCGCGTGAGCCCGCGGCCCGGCAATTCGAAAGCCAGCCCCAAAATACCCCGCATATCGCCAATGGCCAGACAGAATCCCAACAAGGCGTGCCGATCCAGCTCGCTGCCCCGCACTTCGGGCAACAATCCAGGCACCAGCGAGGGCCGCGGCGGCGTTTGCCAGCCGCACAGACGCCCAGCGTCCACATCAGTGGTCTGCCGCAACAATTCGGGCAACCAGGGCCGATCACCCAGGCGCAGGGCCACCACGGCCAGGGCGGAATCCAGGAGTTTGGTGTCCGAATCACCCTCCAGCCCCTTCAAAAGGGCCTCGCGATAGGCAATAGCACGGGTTTTACGGTCGCCGGACACCTGGGCCGGATCCGCCAGCGCCACACCCCATTTGTACCAGATTTGCCACAGATCCTGATCCGCGGCGGCCGCGAACCCTGCGTGGGCTTTGGCAGTCACCGGTCGCACAATCGGCGCTGCACCCGACCCGATCAGAAGGCGCGCCAGATCCACACTGTCATTGCTCAACGGCTCCGCGGCAGAGCCGTTGCGGTCCAATTGGGCGTTCCACTGCCGAATCTCCGCCACGAAGGCATCCCGTTCTGCGTCGTTAAAATGAGCCAGGCCCATCTTTCGGATACGCCGGGCAGTAGCCAGATCATCCTTGGCCAGGCACAGCACCAGCGCCTGTTCCGTCCATTGCCGCAATCGGCGACGCAACCCTTTGGTGCCCCGCCCTTCACCGGCCAATTGCAGGGCGTTCTCCAGATCGGTCAGGCCTTCGACCCAGGCTCCCTTGAGCGCTCTCAATTCTGAAGCCCGGCGCCAGACATCCATGCGCCAACCGGGACTGATACCCTGCCGTCCGGCCAATTGTTCGTAGGAACCCGCATGTCCCTTGCGCAGGCGACGTTGACCGCGGACCCAGCGGCCCTGATGGCTGAAGCCCTGCGGTGGTTTAGGATATTTCTTGTAATGGGCAGGCAAGTCTTTGCTGTCCAGCAAGATGCCTCCCAGTCCAGCCTTCCACTCGTTCGAAAGACCAGAGGCGTACAACTCCTGGGCACTGAACCAGCCTTTGCCAACGCCGGCCAGCACCGATCCCAGTTCTTCCTGGTCGCCCTCGGGCGTCAATACCGGTGCGCCCGCTGCGCGACGGTGCGCAGCCCACAAGACCCAGGCTTTGCCTTTGTCAAAAGGCCCCAGCTCGGACATGGCCGGCCACAAGGTTTCGTCTTTGGGCAGGGGATTCTGGGCCAATTGTCGAGTTAGTCTATGGCGCAGGTCCCAGACCAGTTGCTCCCGTGGATCCAGGCCAAAGGCTTTGCTCTGGCCGAGAATCTCCAACGCCAACTCGGCTGCCGTTGCCTGGTCACCGTCTGCGACGGCCCGGAAAAAAGACCGGGTCAGCCTTTCGGCCCGCAGAAACAGAAAATCTTCTGCACCAACCCGCCCGGCCTCGAGATCGTCCAGGGCTTGCCGGGCTGAGCCCAGCCAGGTGTCGTCCTGCAGGTGGTTCAGAAAAAGGTGGGTCAGGCTGGAGTTGGCCGGCTGTGAACCGGACTCAAGCACCGTCCGGACCGCCTTGCTCCAGGTGGAGTCCAATTGGGCGGGCTCCAGCAATCCGGCCGGATAGCCACCAGCGAGGTCAACGGCCTCCGGATTATTCCAAGTGCCGACCTGAAATTTTTCAATGAAGGGGTCGTGCAAAGGCCCAGCCGTTGCGGTCCGGGCGCCGGAAAGGGTCCACATGAGCAGGGCAACAGCGACCAGAGGTATGGCCTGCGAGCGGAATCGTCGAAAAATCAATGGATCAGCACCACCTTGCGCGTCAAAACCGGGCCGGATCCTTCCAGCCGGATGTAATAAATGCCGGTCGCCGCTCGGGCGCCGTTTTCGCTCCGTCCATCCCAAACCACCAGTTGTTGGCCGGCGTCGAAATGGCGGGTCAGTATCAGGCGCCCACGCACATCATAAATGCGCAACAGACCCTTGCTGTCAGTTGGGATATCCAGCAGGAAGCGGACTTCACCATTGGCCGGGTTCGGCCAGGGCTCACCCATGACGGCTGTCACGCCATCTCCCCCGTCAGGATAAACGACTATCTGCTGACTGGCTACCCGTCCTGCCGGACGTGGGCCGACAATGCGGATCTGGTGTCGTTGCCGTGCGGCTCCCGAAAGGGCCGCCAAAATTGTGGAGCCCGGCACGCCGTACCGTTGCGCGCCCACCGGTTCCAGGGATTCTTCCAGAACCGTGGACCAGGCCGAGCCGCCATCGGAGCGGGTCTCCACCCGGAACACCGGATCACCAGCGGCGGACCAGGGCCAGGACCAGCTCAAGTCGCCATTCCACTCAGCAACAAATCCCACCGGGGTTTCCGAGGCCAGAACCGGCTCGATGTCGGCGATGAACCAACCGCGAGCGCGCCATAGACTGTTGGCACCAAAGACCAGACGCAGGCGCCAGGGGCCAGGGCCATTGGCCGGAATCGGAAAGGTGTCGGTTCGCCATTCGGGCACATCACCCTCAAGATTCAATGCGGGGTTAACAAAGGCATCCTGCCCGTGCAAGGGGCTGAAGGATTTTTCTTCGACCGAGCCCCCATATCCTTCCAGCGGCACGGCCGTCACCTCGGCGCCGTCGGGCCCCACCCAAACCACGAGCCCGCCATCCATGGCCACGCGGTCGGTCAGCATTTCCACTTCAATGGCGTGGGTTAATCGCACCGCGCCAATATCTGCCCCAAGCGGTTCGCTGGTCAGGGTGGTATAGGCGCTATTCTCATAATTCACGTTAGGCCAGGCCGAGGCGTCGGTATAAGTGACGCCAGTGCAGGCCAAGACCATGTCCTGGTCGGCCGTCAGCCACGGGGCCGCATCCCAGCGGTGCCAGGTGGTGTCGGTTTCGTTGTCGGGATAGGCGATGGTCCAGGCCCAGGGCCAGCTCCAGCGAAAGTCCAGCACGTTGCCGGTGTTGGTCCAGGCCCACCGTCTGGTCTCGGCCTGATTGACGTCAGTGCCATTGTAGATGCGGAAGCGGAACGACGTGGTGGAATCGTCCCCCAGGTTGGCGTCCAATTGCCACAGGATATCTGCCGTGGGCATCCAGAGCCCAGGCTCACTTTCGACCAGCGCGAAGTCGGCGATCTGGCTGCCGTCGGCGACAAAAAAGCCGTGGGACGGCACCGACATGGAACGCACTTCGCAACGCAGGCCGCTGGCGGGTTGGCCGGTTTCCTGCGCCCTGAAATCGAGCCGCAAGGGACCACTGCCAGGGTCGATAAAAGAGTAGTCGAACGACAGGGAATGCTCCGTGTCGAGGCTGACGCCAAAACTGACTCCGCCAGGCAGGCCGGCAATGTTGGTCAACGCGATACCGCTGGGTCCGGACTCGTAACTGTTGCTGGCCGGGATGGTATTCGGTCCAAAATCCAATACCTGCAACGGCCCCGGAAACAAATCTTCCGGACGTCCAGGATCCAACCCCTGGGCCAACATGCGATCCGCATCTGCTTCGACCAACCGCGCCCGCAGGTGCCACTGGTAGGGCCCGTCTTCATGCCAATTGCCTTCGGCCACGTTTTCGTCGATGTGATAGACCAACAATTGCCCACCGGGCACGTTGGCGTCGAAGGGTGCGTTGCCCACCGGGTCGCGGGTCTCCAGCAGGAAAAATTCGGGGCCCTCGGTGCCTGTGGTCCACACCCGCGCGCTCTCGCCGGGCTGCAACGTATCGAGCACGGCACCGGCCAGGTTGCGGGTCTCAATCCAGCCCATCTGGGCAGACGAATATGCATCCGGCAACGCCGCGCCGTAGCCACCGCCAATGCCCCAGGCGCCAGAACTCATGAGGCTGAAGCGCCCCAGTCCGCCGACCGAAAGCACTTCACTGGCGCCAGCCGGATGCAGCAGCGGATCGTACCGGTCCTCCATGCCCAACAGGTGCGCCGTCTCGTGGGCCCAGATACCCGGCCCACTCTGCAGACTGGCCACGGCGTAGAACGAGGCCGAAATGCCCAGTGACATCACCGGTTCGTCGAGGTAGAACTGCAGGGCCTGGATCAGGCCTTCGTCCGGATCATTTTCGTTGCCGATACCCGCGTGTAGGATCAGCACGCCATCGACCTGTCCATCGTCGTCGGCGGTGCCGGCAATTCCGTCGGGTCCATCAATATCCAGGCGCCGAAATTCCAGGCCCAGGTCGCGCACCGCGGTGATGGATTCGGTGGCCAGTTTGCGCGTGCGGGTGAAACCGTTCAGATCGCGATCGCTGTACAGGCGACGGGTCTCGGGCAAGTGCACCACGGGCGCCGTGATGATGGAAAGTTCCAATCGGCCGCCGGAAGCGACGCGGAAATATTCGCTGAGGGTTTCGCCGGTGTCGGGCTCGAGGCGCTGTGACAGCTCGCGTTGGTCCCAATCGCTGGACAATCGGGCGTCCGAAAAATCGACGGGGATGACCAGCAGGCCAAATTTCGCGGGACCAGCGGCTTTGTCGACGGCGATGTTTCTCTGCAGAGAAGCCTGGCGGCGGTCAGCGCGCAACTGGTGCAGTTGGTCGTCTCTGGCTAGGCCGGGCGCTGCAAACAAGCTGCAAAGGGCCAGTAAAGTGAACCCTTGGGCCAGTCGATTTCCTGCAATGGTATGAAACGCCATGAGTCGCTTTCGGCCGGGTAAAATCAAGTCAGCCCCAAAAGAACCGGCCCGGTCGTCAGGAGTTCCCGACCGGGCCGACCATCACATCATTATACGGTCAATGCTCAATGATTGAAATGGCGTCTTCCCGTCAAAATCAGGGTCACGCCCAATTCACCCGCCCGCGCCGCCACTTCATCGTCCCGGATCGAGCCCCCGGGAGCGATGATGGCCCTGGCTCCGGCCTCGGCCAGCTTTTCGACACCGTCGGGAAACGGGAAGAACCCATCCGAAGCCGCCACACAGCCTTTGAGGTCCAAATCCTGGTTGCCGGCCTTGAGCACCGCCAGTTCCGTGGAATCCACCCGGCTCATCTGGCCAAAGCCCAAGCCCAGGGTGGCCGTCAGGTCGCCCAGCACGATGCCGTTGCTCTTGCCGTGCTTGCACACCTTCCAGACCATCTCCAGCGCCGTGCGGGTCGCGGCATCGGGCTCGGGGCCTGCCGCCAATTTCCACTCGGCCAATTCAGGAAAGCCCGTGTCTTCATCCTGCCGCAATTCCAATTGGCCCCAACTGCGTGAGCGGCCGCTGGTTTTGGCCAGGAAATCGGCCACATTGACGGTCAGCACACGCACGTTTTTCTTCTTGGTCAAACGCGCCAGGGCCTCATCGGTGTAGCTCGGTGCCACGATGATTTCCAGGAAGCGCTTGGCCAGAATCTCGGCCGTCGCCAGATCAACTTCGGCGTTGAAGGCAAAGACGCCACCGAAGGCGGAAACCGGATCGCATTTCAAGGCCCGTTCGAGCCCCTCCACGCCGGTGCCCAAACCGAACCCGCAGGGATTGGTGTGCTTCAGCACAGCGCAACATGGATCATCGAAATCACCGATCAATTTTACGCCGGCGATGAGATCCACAATGTTGTTGTAGCTGAGTTCCTTGCCCCCGTGCTGGGTCACGCCGATGGCCGACAAAGCCGGCTCGCCACCCTGAGCTGGCGGCAGCACCAGCGAGGCGCCCTGATGTGGGTTCTCGCCGTAACGCAACTCCAGTCCCGGACGCGACTCGGTCACGTCTTCAAACCAGGTGGCGATGGCGTTGTTGTAACGCTCGGCCAGGCGGAAGGTCGCAGCAGCCATCCGGCGCCGGAATTCCAGGCCCGTTTCGCCGGTGCCACTTTCCAACTCGGTCAGCAATTCGTCGTAGTACGCCGGATCACTGACTACGGTCACCCGCTTGAAGTTCTTGGCCGCTGCCCGCAACAGGGTCGGCCCGCCAATATCAATCTTCTCGACGGTCGCCGCTTCGTCCGCACCGGCGGCCACCGCTTCGGTGAACTGGTACAGGTTGACCACGACGATGTCGATGGGTCCGATACCCATTTCCAGTGTCTCTTCAAAAGCTTCCCGGCTCGGCCCAAGAATACCGCCGTGCACGATCGGATGCAGGGTCTTGACCCGGCCCCCGAAAATTTCCGGATAGCCCGTCAATTCACCGACGCCCGTGACAGGCACGTCGTTTTCCTTCAGCATGGCCGAGGTGCCGCCCGAGGCGATCAACTGGTAGCCATGGCCGATCAGTGCGCGTCCCATTTCCACCAGACGGCTCTTGTCGGTCACGCTGAGCAGGGCTCGCTTTTGGTCTACAGATACTGCTGCCATTTGGCGGCCTCCCCGGGAAAGAGAATATCCAGCACCTCGCGGTAGCGCGCATAAGTGTGGTTGAGCACTTCAGCGGGCAGGCGCGGTGGCGGATATTCGTGATTCCAGTCCAGGGTTTCCAGATGATTGCGCAGGATCTGCTTGTCCCAGCTCTCGGGTTCGGTTCCCGCCTGGTAGGTCTCGGCGGGCCAGAAACGGCTGGAGTCCGGCGTCAGCGCTTCGTCAATCAGCGTGATCTTGCCGTTGATGATGCCAAATTCAAATTTCGTATCGGCCAGGATCACACCTTTGGGCAGGGCATAGGCCGCAGCCTCGGTGTACAAGCGCATGGAGATGTCACGCAGGGTCACGGCGTGCTCGGCACCCACGATTTCAGCGGCGGTTTCGAAGGGAATATTGATGTCGTGCCCTTCGTCCTCTTTGGTCGCCGGCGTAAAAATCGCCTCCGGCAGAGGGCTGGCCAATTGCAGGCCGTCGGGCAGGTGGTGGCCACAGACGGTGCCGTCTTCCTGGTAGCTCTTCCAGCCGGAGCCGGCGATGTAGCCGCGCACGACACATTCGACGTCAAAGCGGTCGGCCTTCCAGACCAGTATGGAACGGCCGCCCAAATGCTCTGCATGGTCGCAGAAGGGTGCCGGAAATTCCGTGGCGTCGGCCGTGATCACGTGGTTGGGCACGTCTGCGAAATGGTTGAACCAGGCCATGCTCATGATGTTGAGCACAACCCCCCGACCGGGTACCAAATCGTCCATGATGACGTCAAAGGCGGAGATGCGGTCCGTCGAGACGATCAGGAATTTGTCACCGAGATCGAACATGTCCCGGACTTTGCCCTCGTAATGAGGCTCAAGGCCCAGATCCCTGGTACTGCGCAAGGCTCCCATGGGACTCCCTTTACCGGTTGTCCGGCGCTGGAAACGCCGGAATGATCGAGAACTGGCCGTCTGGCGCAGATTCCGAAACGCGGACAGGGCATCGCAGCACCCTGTTTCAACGACTCCAAGGGCGCAGTTTAGGCAGGAGCTCACCCGGTGTCAAGGCGACCACGGGATTTCCCCGTTTTCGGCTGGGGTTTGCCACTGCAACTGGCCATTGGGCCTCCATTCCAGCCGGATACTGCCCTGCAAATCGGTCCGCAAAAGTGGTATCGTATCGGCCCCCGCCACGCCCGTCCGCAGATAGGGCCCGTGACTCGGATGGCCATAAGAATTGCCCAGGCCACAACTGATCAGCACCAGCTCCGGTTCCAGCATCCGCATCAGGGCCGGCGAGCCCGAAGTATTGCTGCCATGATGCCCGGCTTTCCAGGCCCTGGTCGGCGGCAACATCGGCTCCGAGGCCAGCCAATGGTGCTCCCCTTCAAGTTCCAGATCCCCACTCCAGACCATCTCGGTCCGGTCGCCACAACTGAGTCCAGCCACCAGGCTCCAGTTGTTCTCGCCCGCGGCGTGCTGTTGCCCGGCCAGCGGATAAAGCACCGTGAATTCCCAATCCTGCCAGCGATGCAATACCGTGCCGGCCACCGGTCGCTGCACCATTGTGGAATCGACTGCGGCGCCCAGGGCCCGGTCCGCTCGGCCAGCAACCAGCCAGGCGCCCACCTCGACTTGCCCCACCAGGGCCAGGGCGCCGCCGGTGTGATCGAGATGACCGTGAGTCAGGATCACCGCATCGACCCTGTCGATTCCCTGCCTTTGCAGAAAGGGCAAAACCGTTCGGCCCAAGGGGCCCTGGGCCGGTGGTGCGCGATGCCCGAAGCGGCCGCCGGTATCGATCAAGGCGCACCAGCCGTCAGGGAACATCAGCAGTCCGCAGTCGCCCTGCCCCACGTCGAACTGCCAGACCACCACCGATTTGTCGCCAGGCAAGGAGCGGGCGGCCGGACCAAAAATCCACAGGAGCGCCAAAGGTAGCGCGAGCCAGATTCCAAGATCCAGCAGCCAGCGGCGCCGGGCTTCCGGCCGTCGTCGCAGAAGCACACAAAAAACACCGCTCAGCAGCAGCCAACTCAGGTACTGCAACATTCCTGGCGTAGGCAGTCCCCAATTCGCTCCGCCAGAGCCATGGCTGAGCCACGCCACAGCCCCGTTGATGGCGCGCATCAACAGCCAGGCCACTGCCCCCAGATTTGCGGCCAAAGGCCACCAAACGAAACTGGCCACCAAGGCCAGAACAATCAGCCAGACAGCCAAGCCGAACAATGGCACTGCGATCAGATTGGCCAGCGGCGATAGCAGGCTGATGCGCCCGAAACTGTCGGCCACCACCGGCAGGGTGAACCACTGCGCCGCCAGGCTGACCGCCAGCCCGGTCGCGACCGGCTTGAGCCATCGATGACTTGTGAGTTGAAAACTATTTGTGAGGCGGCTGACCAGCAGAATGCCGCCGGCCGCCAAGTAAGACATCTGCAATCCGGTGTCGAGATTTTGTTGAGGATCGAGCAGCGACCCCACCCAGTACAGCAGGCCCAGGATGCGCAAAGGATCAACCCGCCTGCCCAGCGGTCGGGCCTGCCCTGCCAACAGCCCCATGCCTCCGGCCCTGACCACCGAGCCGGGCAATCCGGTCAATAGCAGGTACATGGGCAGGAAGAACCACAATGGTGCGGCCGCAAGCCTTGGCGAGAAGCCGATCATCCGGCCCGGCAACAGGACAATGCCCAGAAGAATCCCGACGTGCAGGCCACTGACGGCAAAGAGGTGAGCCAGGCCCAGCGAACTGAAGGGCTGGCTGATCTGCCGGCTGTCTTCGGTGCGGACACCCAACAGCACCGCGGCCGCCAATTGCGATTCGCGTTCAGGCAGGAGTGCCGTCAAGCGCTTGAGAATATCGGTGCGGACCGGCGAGAGAAAACCATTGCCGATCCGCGCAACGGGATCTTCACCACTGATGTCACGACTTTTCAGGAGCCGCCCTTGCCAAAGCATGCCACGACCATTCAGAAACTTCCGATAGTCAAAGGCCCCCGCCACGGTCGCAACGGGCGGCGCACGGAGTTCGACTGGTCCCGATAACACCACTCCTGGCTCAGGTGACGGGCCCTCTCCGGTCAACATCACTCCGTCGCCCACTGCAGGCGGCGCCAGCATTCCTGCCTGGTCCGGGCCGTCACAGGCAAGCACCCGAGCCGGAGCTCGCCAACGGTCGTTGCGAGCAGGTCGGGCCCAACCTGTGATCCGTAGCACGGCGTTGCGTTGCACGACAACTGGTGTGGCCGGAGACCACGGCTCTTCGATGGTTGCTGTTTGTCGCGCCTGACGGGCGGTGGATTCCATGGCGCCGGCGGTCGCATTGCCGGCGCAGACCGCAGACCAGATGGCCAGGGTCCCCCAACTGCCGCCGGTAGTTAGAAACACAGGCAATAGCGCAGTGATGCGCACCAGTGGGGAACTCCAGGACGGTGGAATCTTCTCGGTCCAGCGTGGGCTCTGTTGTCCCAGACGCCCTCCGAAGCCATAGCTCAGCAGGTGGCAGACAAGCCACACCACCGGCCAGTGACGACGACTGAGCAGCGCCAGACGGCGCCCGGCGGAAATCGGCTCTTGGGTGAGGAGGGCAGGATGCGGACGTGTTCGCCGAGGCTGTTCCAGAAGTGGCATTGGTTGCGGCCAAGGTCCTTGGACAGGTACAGCATGGCGTCGGCCTTGCGGTACAGTTCAAAGGCATCGGACCCGGCGGCAGGAAAGGTCACCGCGCCGTAGCTGAAAGTGACACTCAGGTCGATGACCCGGTTTTCATGAACGACCTCTTCGCTGAAAGCAGCGTCGAGCAGGCGACCGAGCACTTCCTGGGCCGCCTCCTGTCCGGTGTCCGGCAGGATGAGGGCAAATTCCTCGCCGCCGATGCGGCAAATGTGATCAATGCGCCGCAACTCTTCTTGCAGACGACGTGCCACCAGTTGCAAGGCCCGGTCACCGAGCTGGTGACCCAGTTCATCATTCACCCGCTTGAAATGATCCAAGTCGGCAATGACCAGGGTCAGGGGCACTTCGGAACGGCGGGCACGCTCCAACTCCAGGGTGAACTGCGAGTCAAAAAAGGCGCGGTTGAAGACCCCGGTCAGGCTGTCGGTGTGTATCCGCTGGTTCACTTCCTGCTGGTGTTGCCAACGCCGGGTGACAAATCGGGCCAGACGGTCAGCCAGCCGCAGCAGCGGTTCGCGGCCCCAGTCGTCGCGGGTCACGACAAAAACCAGGCCGCCTTCCTGCCGTTGGCCAGCGGCCGTGCCATCGCTCGTGGGCGACCACAAGGGCACCGCCACGCCGGAGGTCACTTCGAAGGTTCCGTCTTCCTCTTCAGCAGTCTGTTTCAGGATGTGAGCCGGCAATTCCCCGGGACTGGGAATCCAGACGGAGTGACCTTCTTCACGGAGCGAAATCCAGCTGTCACCGTGGGCCTCGGTAGGCACCTGGAAAATTCCGTCGGCTCCTTCATGGATGGATTCGTTTTCATCGAGCATGATGAACAAGCGAAACTGGGGCGTGAACTTGCGCAGAAGTCTCAGTACTCCAGCCAGGATGACCGATTTTTCGCCGCTCTGGGGCGCACCGATCTCGAGGTCCTGGGCATCCTCCATGGCGCCGAGCATCCCGGCAAAATCACTCAAACTGTAGGGAGATTTTTCCGCGGGTGCAGTGATCTGGGTTGTATCGTGCAGCGGCCGCAGTTCGGACGGGAAATTGAATGTCGCGTAGTCGCCACCGAGTGCGGACAAATCCACCACACGATTGGTGCCCTTTAAAAGGCAAATGGGGCCGCGCACACTTTCGCTGCCAGCCGGCTGTTCCACCGCGACGCGCAGCAGATCACCGCGGCGCAACAGTTCCCCCACCACCACCTGGGTCACCAGGCGCAGACGTTCGGCCTCGCCCGAGCGGAGAGCCCGCCTGGCCGCCTGACGCAAGTGAGGGCCGACCCTGTCCAGGGGCAGCTCTCCCGCCAGGAGGTTGCGCAATGCCGTGTGTTGCTGTTCCATGACCCCTTAACCCGATAAATTGGGCTACCAGAGACGTTGCCGATGTTTTGACCTGCGGAATTGCCTTACCGGCTGAATTTCAATACGTACCACAATTATGACATATCATACGGTATTTTTCAAGATATGACATTGGTCAATCGGCCCTGATTTTGCTATTTTCGGGAACCGGAGACCACGTGAGTCCGTATCTCATCCCATTCTCCGCCTTAAACAAGCAGGTTTCGGGCTCGTTCCCGTTGATTCTTCTTCAGACCGAGGTAACGTCAAGGATGACAACTTCCGCCAAATCAATGAGATATACTCTCAGCGCCCTGATCTTCCTGGGCAGTGTCGGCCTCCTGGCCGGATGTTCGGTCCTCAAGCCCGGCTCCAGCTCTGATCCCACTGCCGACCAATTCCTGACCACGGCCTTGCCGGATACTTTTTCCAGTGTCACGGTGTCCGAGGCCGAATCTGACAGCGTCGAGACCATTTTCCTGCCTCGCGATGAGGTTGCTGCCGCCCTGCCCACGGGGCCGGATGGCTACGCAGCCCTGGCCGATCTGGAAGAACTGGCAGGCACGGCCCTGACATTGGCTGGCGAAGGCCAGTACGACCAGGCCGAGGACCACCTCTTCGTTTTGAGAGATCAAGTGGCGCTGCCGCTGCCGGCATCTGCCGATTCCACCTACATCTTCCACCGCGGCAGCCTCGAACGCCGGATGGTTCTGCTGAGTGGAATCCTGGCCGAACAGCACGCCTTTGGGCAGGAACCCGGCGCCGCTGATTCGTTGCTGGCCGCGGGCTATGCCCGTCTGCAAGCTTCCGGTTTTCCCGACTCGCTGGTGCCCGCCACAGGCGCTAATCTGAGCACCATCACGGCTGACCTGATGAAAATCGACAACAAGGCCGTGCGCCGCTGGGAAGATTATTTCACCGGCCGCGGGCGCCGCAGTTTCCAGACCTGGCTGGACCGCAAGGTTGTGGCCGAGCCGGTGATCACCACGATTTTGGCCCGCGAGGGCTTGCCGCCCGAGTTGGTCTATCTGTCCATGATCGAAAGTGGATTCAGCTCGCGGGCCGTTTCCAGCGCCAGCGCAGTGGGTCCCTGGCAGTTCATGTCCGGCACAGCCAAGGACTACAAGCTGCGCCGCAACTGGTGGGTGGACGAACGCCGCGACATGGAGATGTCCACCGAGGCGGCCGCCCAATACATCGGCGATTTGTACCGTCAGTTTGGCGACTGGGCCCTGGTTTTGGCGGCCTACAATACCGGTGGTGGACGCATCGCGCGCAAAATCCGCGAACACGGCCACAACAATTTCTGGGACCTGCGTTTGCCGACCCAAACGACGGCTCACATCCCCAAGTTCATCGCTGCGGCCCGCATCGGTGAAGATCCGACCAGGTACGGTTTTGTCGTCAACGATTTGCCGCCCCTGGCCTACGATACGCTACTGGTCACGGACGCGACGGATCTGGCCCTGATCGCCCGCTGTGCCGGCGTTGATGTGGCGGCTGTCAAGCAATTGAACCCTGCCCTGTTGCGCGGTGCCTCTCCGCCGAACATGAAGAATTATCCAGTGCGGGTGCCCAGCGGCACCGGTGTCAAAGCCAAACGTGCCCTGGCGCGGGTGCCGGCTGACAAGCGCCTCACGTGGCGCAGGCACAAGGTCAAACGTGGCGACACTCTCGGTGGCATCGCGCGGTCCTATGGAACCTCAGTGGGCGATATTGCGCGCCTGAACAAACTCAAGGATGTGCACACCATACGGCCGGGCGATCAGTTGCTGATTCCCATGCCGGCCGAACTGGCCAGTAAGGCACAAAAACGGGCCTCAGAAAAAGGCCACTATGTGCCGCCCAACGGGTACTCGCGAGTGAGCTACAAAGTGAAGTCGGGCGATACTCTGGGTGGAGTTGCCAATAAGCTGGGTGTTTCGCTGACCCACTTGCGTAAGGTGAATAACATCCACAAGTCCAGCCTGATCAAACCGGGGCAACGGCTCTATGCCTATCGGCCTGGAGAATAATCCGCGCCGGAAACAGACAATAAAAAAGGCCCCGCACTGGCGGGGCCTTTTCTTATAAAATGCGGCTGCTAGAAACGGAACGAAACGCTGATCCGATGGGTCACCTCGTCGATGTCCAGCAGATCGCCGGCATAGGCGTAGTCGACTGTCAACGGGTTGACACGGAAACCGACACCCGCAGTCAGGTTGCCAGCTTCAAAACCACTGTCATATCCGGTGCGTAAAAAGACCTTCTGGCTGAACCCGACTTCCAAACCCAAATGGGCATTGGCACTGAATGCACCCGAGCTGATTTGATCAGCCTCGCCGCGATTGTCAAAGCGAGACTCCAGCGAGCCGGCCAAAGTGAAATCCATATTCCAGTCGGGCAACGGCTGGCGCCAGGCCAGTCCCGGGACGATCGCCGGGGTGATCAACTCATTGCGACTTGAAGGCGAGTTCCAGCTCAGGTAGGTCGTAGTGAGATCCTGAAATTTCACGCCAAAATCGAGTTGTTTCCAAACCCTCGGCCGCAGAAGCGCCAGGTCAGCGCCCAGGCCCATGCTCGAATATTGTCCAATACTCTGGCGCACGAATTTCATCGAGGCGCCCACTTGCCAGGCCCCCAACTGTTCCCCATAGGACAGCAACAGGGCAAATTCCTGATCACTCTTGTAGATGATGTCATCCTGCAAGTCCAGCAAGCCGACGATTTCGCTGTCGTCTACAGTGCCATCACCGTTGGTATCGAGCTGATCGGTGAGGTGCTCGGTGAACGGAATATCGTCCACCCCCAGTCGGATCATGCTGATCCCGATCCCGCTGCTGGTTCCGCCCAACACATTCCAGCTCACGGGCTGGGTGTAGGAAATGAAATCGCGATCGATGAGATCGCCAAAACGCTCGGAGTGCATGAGCAGAATTTCCTTGTCGGCCAGTGTGGCCAGGCCGGCGGGATTCCAAAAGGTTGCGGAGGGGTCATCGGCCACGGCGGTGAAAGCCCCGCCCATGCCGAGAGCCCGCGCGCCGCCTCCATTTTCCATAAAAGCGCCTGCATATTTGGTCGCCTGGGCCGGTCCGGCCACAGCCATCAGGGCCAGCGAAAACATGACAATACCGCGCACAAGGCGGCCTCCGGCAGGTTGTACCCGCTTCAACTTCATTTTTGCCTCGCTCACCAGGGGTTGGTTCGGAGAGTGAAATCTGCGCAACTGTATTCTATTATACGACATCTTCAACTTTCTGGAAAGCCCCCAGACTTCTATTTCAGTCCGGGCAATAGCGGCCACTACAGGCCGTATAGCTTGATTTTACGATATAGAGTGCGTTCGCTGATACCCAGGCGATCAGCCGCTTTGCGCCGATTCCCGGTTGCCGCCCGCAAGGCCGACTCGATCAGCGTTCGCTCGGCCGTCTGCAAATCGCCCACCTGGGCGTCCTGCAACGGACTGTAACTGTCGGCCGACGAAAAAGTTTCCACCACCGACCCCGGATGCCGGATGGCCCCCTCGCCCACCGGCCAACTGGCCGGTTCGTTGTCCCAACGCTGACCTCCGGCCAGCATGGTCTTGATCTCCTTGATGTCCTGTCTCAGTTCCAGCAACGTGCTGGCCAGCACACCCAGATCTATCCCGCTGTTGTCCGTGCGGTCCAGGGCCATGGGCAGGTAGTCCTGACGGCGCTGTCCATGGCCATACTGGAATTCCTCCGGCAGGTCCGGCAGGTCGATCATGCCCCGTTGCTTGAGCACCACGATGCTGCTGATGGTATTGCGCAACTCGCGCACGTTGCCCGGCCAGTCGTAATCCTGAAACACCTGTTCGGCTGCCCGCGTCAGGCCCTTGACATGCAGATTGTGTCGGGTGTTTTCCTGCTCCAGAAAGGCCGCCGACAACAGCGGAATATCGTCGCGGCGGTCGCGCAATGGTGGCGTCGTAATCACGACAACTTTGAGGCGATAATACAGGTCCTGCCGGAATCGTCCCCGGCTGACTTCTTCGGCCAGATCGCGATGTGTAGCTGCCACCAGCCGGATGTCGCTGCGGTCCACCTTGCGTCCACCCACCGGTGTGAACTCTCCGGTTTCAAGAGTGCGCAGGAAGCGCGTTTGCATGTTCAGCGGCATCTCCGCCACTTCATCCAGAAACAGGGTACCACCGTGGGCGCGCTTGAAAACGCCCTGATGGTCGTTCACCGCACCGGTGAAAGCGCCCTTGGCGTGTCCAAAAAGTTCACTTTCCAAAACACCTTCGGTCATGGCGCCACAGTTGAGGCTCACAAAGGGCCCTTCGACCCGCGAGCTGTTGTCGTGGATGGCGCGCGCCACGAGTTCCTTGCCTGCCCCGCTCTCACCCAGTATCAGAATGTTCACATCAAGGGGCGCGGCGTGGGCCACCAGCGAAAGCATTTCCACGATGGCCCGGCTGCGTCCCACGATACCGCTGCGTTCACGCACCCGTCGCAGTCTCAACTTGCGGTCAACCGTCTGCCGGATCTCTTCGGCATCGGTGTCCAGCGGCAAAACGGTGATCACTGCCTCGTGGTCAATTTCCTTGACCTCGGCCACGCATTCTTCCGGCCCCACGAGCAGCAAGTCGGCATCCGATTTCATGGATAGAAATTTGCGGACCACGTGTTTGTAGCGGGGGTAGTCGCGGGTATCGAACAGGAAAACTCCGGCCTGACCGAGGCTGATTCGGGCGAGGGCCTCAGAGGGCGAATCAAACAGGAACAATTCCACCGCGGGCAAATCCCAGTCGGCGGCGGCACCGTACAGGCGGTGGCGGCGGCTCAGCAGAACAACAGATCGCACAGGCAGACATCTCCAGAGGAAAGGACACAGGCCCAGACAGCCTGACATAATGTCACAATACACCGGATTTCGCTGGTGGCAAGAATCAACTGATACTGAGGTAAGATGAGGCGTTGGCGATGGATTCGCGCATTGCTGAAAGATTTTCCTCAACTGCCTTGACCGTGATGTTGGCCGCCAGGTGCAGGGCGTGAACATCGCAGTGCGACGGGTCGAAGCCCAGGTCGCTGCGGGCGGGCTCGATGGTATTGGCCAGGTAGTCCGCCAGAGTGACCAGAGCCGTGTCGCGCCAATGGGGATTGCCCGTGTCCCGGCCGGACGATTCGTCGTGATGACTTCCAAAGGTGCGCGCCAGGATCTCCGGGAAACGCCACGCGCGGGCAAAACACTCGCCAACCATGGCGTGATCAAAACCAAATGTATCGAATTCGACATCCACCAGACGGGCCTGGTCGCTGGCACGTTCCCGCACCAGTTGCGCATATTTTTCAGGTGCGTACAACTCGAGCACAAATTTTCCGATGTCGTGCAGCAGCCCGGCGGTGAAAACCTCTTCCGGGTCCGGATGGTCCACCAGTTGGGCCAGATGCTTGGCAATCGCCGCAGTGACGACTGAATGGCGCCACAATTCGCGGTAGTCCAGTTCACCGGCGGATTCCTCAACGGCCGAGACCACGGAACTGGCCACCGAAACACAAACCGCCACCTGCCGCACGGTGCGATAACCCAGAACGGCAACGCAGCGGTTGATGTCGGCAATGCCACCGCGCGGCGAATAGTAAGGCGAGTTGGCCAGCTTGAGAATCTTGGCCATCAGGGGCGCATCGCGCCGGACGGCGTCTGCCAGTTCAGCCGGTCCACTGTCCGGATCATCGATCACGTTCAGAATGTGGATCAGGGTTTCGGGAATGGACGGCAGGTCTTCGATGGAGCTCAGCATGGCGTCGAGTTCGGCGGCGTTGACGTCATTGCGGCTGTCGATACAAGTCGTCACGTCTCTAAATCCCTCAAATGAAGATTTCCATCTCGGACTCCAGGGTTTCCTGAAGAATCGAGGCGGTGTTCTCGAAGACGCCAGCCTCCAACTGCAGAATCTGGTTGGAGCGGCAGTTAATGATGTCCAGTTCCGGATCATCGATGAAACCGATGCCCAGCTTCTTGCAAAGCTTGTTGGCCAGATCCAGATACAGCAGCAACGGATTGTCAGCTGTCATGGCCTCGGGGTTGTGGTGGTTCAGGATCACAAATTCCATCACCGGCGACAGGTTCCATTTGTTGACCAGCATGGCCCCCACATGGGTGTGGTCGTATCCTAGCAACTCGGTTTCGGTGATGTGAAAAGGACGGTTTTCGTTGTACACCACTTGGACGATTTCATCGAACTGTTCAGGCACACGCAGGTTCAACACGAGCTTGCCAATGTCATGCATCAGACCCGACAGGAAGGCTTCTTCGGCCAGTCCGGGTGAACGCTCAGTGGCCAGGAGGCGGGCCGCAAAAGCCGAGCCGATGGAGTGTTCCCACAACAGACGTTCTTTCAGCCCCGTACGGGACTTGCGAGTATTGTAGAGATTGCGCGCCGCGCTGGTCACCACCAGGCTGCGGATGGAGTTGAAGCCCAGCATGACGATCGCTTCGGTCAGGGTCTTGACCTTGCGGCTACAACTGTACATGGCGCTGTTGGCAATTTTAAGAATGCGGCCGGTCATGGCCTGATCGTCGCTGATCACCTGTTGCAGTTGCTTGGCCGAAGTATTGGGATCAGACGAAAGCTCGAGAACCTTAGCGGCGACGTGAGGCATCGCCGGGAGGTCCC
>DAOVTU010000252.1 GCA_030632925.1 Candidatus Krumholzibacteriia bacterium
CCTCCAGGGCAATGCCGGCTTTCTTGGCAAAGCCCAGGGCCGCCGGTGTGGGCTTGCCGTCGGCATCAAAAGCCACCGAAGCCGGCGGGCCCTTGATTTCCAGATTGCGATCCGGTTGCCGCACATCCAGGCCCTCGGCCATCAGGGTCAGGCGACGAGGCGTGGCCAACATCCGGATACCGGTGGCTTGCAGGTGCGCCTTGTCCAGTTCGGCCCTGAACAGGCGTTCAAAATCCTTCAACGCCGCGGGAATGAAGCGGGCGGGTATCTCTTCACTGCCGATTTCCAGCAGGAACGGCAACTGCGAGGCCGTGTTTTGGGCTTTGGCATTCTGGTCGGCGCTCATTCTGCTGCCTTCTCCTTGAGCAGGGGAAAGCCGAGATCTTCCCGGCTTTTGACATAACTGGTGGCCGTCAAACGGGACAGATTACGCACGCGGGCAATATACCCGGTGCGCTCGGTGACCGAAATGGCCCCCCGGGCCTCCAGCACATTAAAAATGTGACTGCATTTGATCACGGCATCGTAGCCGGGAAAGACCAGACCGGCGTCCAGCAGTGCCTGGGCTTCGGCCTCTTTGTCATCAAAATGACGGCGGTACATGTTCACATCGGCGTGCTCAAAATTGAAGGCGCTGTATTCGCGCTCGAATTGGCCCATGACATCGCCCCAGGTCAGGCCGCCGCCCCATAGCAGGTCCTTCACGTGATCGACCTGCTGGACAAACATGCACAGGCGCAACAGGCCATAGGTCAGTTCAACGGCCACCGGCTTGCAGCGCACGCCGCCAACCTGCTGAAAATAGGTAAACTGCGACACTTCCATGCCGTCGAGCCACACTTCCCAGCCCAGGCCGGCCGCGCCCAGGGTGGGCGACTCCCAATCATCCTCCACAAAGCGGATGTCGTGCTCTTCGGGCTTGATGCCCAGGGCCCGCAGCGACTCGAGGTACAGCTCCTGGCTGTTGCCCGGGTTGGGCTTGAGAATCACCTGGTACTGGAAAAACTGATGCACCCGGTTGGGGTTTTCCAGGTAGCGCCCATCCTTGGGCCGCTTGCTGGGCTCCACATAAGCCACATTCCAGGGCTCGGGGCCCAAGGCGCGCAGGAAAGTGCTGGGGTTGAACGTGCCCGCCCCCACTTCGCTGTTGTAGGGCTGAACGATGACGCAGCCATAGTCACTCCAGAACTGCTGGAGGTTGGCAATCATCTGCTGGTATTCCATCATCGGCTTGGGTCCTTTCGGGCCCGCAGCAATTCCAGGGCTGCGGGCAGGCGGTATCCGGGCAGATGGTAGCCCAGGAAATTGTGCAGATGGGCCCCGATTTCCCGCCGCATGGGGCGTTCAAAAGGGGTGTCATCGGCGAGGTCGAGCCGGCGCTCGGCCATGCTTATAAAAATCTGCCAGGCTTCGAGGCTCAGCGGCTTTCCGCTGCTGACACCATCACTGCGGGCGCAGGTGCCACAAATCATGCCACCTTCGGCTGGACTGAACCACATGGTCACTTCTGACATCTCGGCCTGGCCCAGGCCGCAGGCGGTGCAACCGCCCACTTCCGGTGCCACCCCGTGACTATCCAGCAGTTCCCATTCGAAGGCAAAAAAGGCCAGATCGGGCCGCGGACAAGACCGCGAGGATAACACCCGAATGAATGCGTCGCAAATCTCAAACAGCTCTGCGGCGGGGTCATGATCATCCTGCTCGGCCACCGCTCCGCCCAGGGGACGGCAACGGTCCACCAGCTCCAGGGCGCTCTGTAAAAATGCCGAGTCTTCCAGGGTGCTGCCTGGGCCCAGCGGATCCTGCTCCACCGAACCACCGCGCAAATATTGCAGCTCACGGTTGGGATTCAGGCTGTATTCGGCGGTCACCACCCGGCCCGGCTCCACCAGGGCGCGCAGGCGGGAATTGGGCCGGCGGGCGGCCTTGGCGATCACTTTCACATAGCCGTGATCCCGCGTCAGCAACGAGGCAATCACGCTGGTTTCACCACAGGGCCAAACGCGCAGCACCAGGCTCTCGCTGCTGGACGAAGGCTGCGGCAAAACGCCCATTTCAGCCCCCGCTCCCGAGGTTCAACATCTGGGTCGCCAAACCCACGTAGATCAACATGCTCACCACATCGTTGGCGGTGGTGATGAACGGCCCGGTAGCTACTGCCGGATCCACCCCGAAGCGATGCAGCAGCAAAGGAATGCCTGCCCCGGCCAGCGCCGCAAACAGCACCACCAGCAACATGGTCAGGCCCAGCACCAGCGAAATCGAGGGGTCGCCACTGAACATCATCGAGACGGCGGCCATGGCCACGGCAATGGAAACACCCACCATGCAGGCTGTCCCCAACTCCCGTAGCAAATGCCGGCCCAGATGGAAAAAATCAATTTCACCAGTAGCCAAACCGCGCACCACCACCGACGAATTCTGAATGCCGATGTTGCCAGCCATGGCCATGATCATCGGGATGTAAATCACCAGCGTGACGCGGGCCTCAAGGCTGGCTTCAAAATGATTCAGCACCGCCACGGCGCCCAGTTGCCCCACCAGGGCGCCCAACAACCAGGGCAGGCGCGACCGCGCAACCCTGAACGAGCTCTGTTCGCCAAACTCAGTCACACTCACACCGGCCAGATGCGAGATATCCTCGGTGGCTTCTTCCTCCATGACGTCCAACACATCATCGGCGGTGATCCGCCCCACGAGTCGCATCTGGTGGTCGACGACAGGCACAGAAATCAAGTCGTGCATGCGGGCAAAACTGGCCACTTCTTCCTGGTCCAAATCCACTTCCACGTAGAGCGGGTCGGCCTCCATCAGTTCGCTGACCAGTTGGTCGGAACCCGATATCACCAAGCGGTAAAGCGGTACCCGACCGGTCAGGCGACCGCGGTTGTCGACCACATAAACGAAGTGGGTCTCCTCCAGATCCCCTTCTTCGAGTCCGCGCAAGGCTGCGACAGCCTCGGCCGCCGTCTGCTTCTCGGTACAGGTGGTGTACTCCTTACCCATAAGACCACCGGCGGTCTCGGGCGCGTACTGCAGCAATTCAGCAACTTCGGAGCGCTCTTCCTCGTCCATGGCCGCCAGCACTTCGGCGGCCTGGTCCTGGTCCAACTCGGCGATGACATCGGCGCCGTCATCGGAAGGCATTTCCTCGATAAGGTCGGCGATCTCGTCCACATCCAACAACTCGAACAGCACGCTCAGGCTGCGGTTGTCGATTTCGCTCAGGACATCGGCCAATTCATCGGGCGGCAGCAGCTTCAGGATGGTGGTCGTTTCTTCGACACTCAGTGGCCGCAACACTTCGGACAAATCACCGGGCGACAAGTCCAGCGCCAACTCGCGCACTTTTTCCTCGTTGTCACTGTCGAGGTATTCGCGAAACTCCAACTCCAGGGCATGATGCTCGGCATCCAGATTGCCGGGATCGAGGACCCGCTCATCCAGCTTATCGACATCCAGATTATCCGGGGTATCCGGGATATCCGGGTTATCCGGCAGATTCGTGTTGTCGTCAGTCATCAGGCACCCCCTGGCGCGTCACCGGGCGGAATTTGGTTCGCCACCGTTTCGGCTTCAATCGCCTTGGACTGTTTCTCGATCATTTCAGACTGGGCCTCCGTCATAATCGAACCACCCGAGACGATGAGCTTGATCGCCTCTTCAATGGGGATATCGACCTGCCGCACATCGCCCCGCGGCACCAAAAGCATGTACCCCGAAGTCGGATTGGGCGCTGTCGGCAAAAATACCGTGACCATTTCATCGCCCGGTTCGTCGCGGGTCACGAATCCCATTGAGTACAGCCCCTGCCGTGGGTAGGCGATCACCACGACTTTCTGGAAGGCCTTGCGCTGGTCCTGCAAGAACACGTTGGCGATCTGTTGCACTGCCGAAAACAGGCTCTTGACCACAGGAATCTGCTTAAAGAATCGCTCCAGCAAACGAAAAAAGGCCATGCCGATCAGGTTGCGGGTGAACATGCCCACCAACATGATCAGCAGGATAAAGACCAGAGCACCTATGAGAGTCACGAAAAATTCGGGATAGGCCTCACTCAGCGCCGGGATGCGGGCCAGCAAAGGCCGCATTCTATTGCTGATGAATTCATAGAAGTACAACAGGATCCAGCTGGTGATCACCAAAGGCGTGATGGCCAGCAGTCCCGTCAGAAAATGCCGTTGCAAAAACTTCAACACGGCGCGGTCCTATTCGTTTTCCGTTTCGGCGCTGCGGGCAAATCCCGGCAACTCCTGTCCGTACTGCATCAGCACCACCATCAGGCGCTGGTCACTGACTTCCTCGACGGTCACCTGAAAACCGGCCACCTCTACGATGTCGCCTTTGCTCGGCACATTGCCAGCGGCCTCATAAATCAGTCCGCCCAGGGTCTCGCTGGTTTCCACACCCTCGGCTTCGGCAAAGGTCACGCCCAGCTCTTCGGCCAGGTCTTCCAGATTGATCTTCGGATCCAGGCGCACCGTGCGCGCGTCGACCCAGGTCAGCAGGCGTTCTTCCTCGTCAAATTCGTCTTCGATTTCGCCCACGATTTCCTCGATCACGTCCTCGAGGGTGACCAGGCCCGCGGTGCCGCCGTACTCGTCAATGACCACGGCCATGTGAATCCGCTTGGCCCGAAATTCGTCCAGCACTTCGTCGATTTTCTTGCTCTCGGGAATGTAATAGGCTTCACGCACCAGATCGGCCAGCTTGACGCCCTCACCGGCAAAATTGCCGTCGCGATAAAGCTTCAGCAGGTCTTTGGCATAGAGAATGCCCACCACCTTGTCCACGCTGCCTTCGTACACCGGGATACGCGAGTGCCCTTCCTCGATGAGCATGGCCAACGAACCGGCCACTTCCAAATCACCGTCAACGGCCACCATGTCGATGCGCGGAATCATGATCTCCCGCACCGCCGTATCATGGAAAGAGAAAATGCTCTGAATCATCTCCCGCTCGTCTTCGTCCAGGGTATTGTCCTGGCCATCGGTATTGATCAGGCTGCGGATCTCGCCCGCCGACAGGTGCGGCTGCGCTTCGGTCAGCCACAGGGTATCGTCCAGGCGGTTCATCACCGCCAACATCAGGCTCGACCAGGGCCGCAACATCCAGTTGAACGGATAGACGATGGTTCCCACAAAGCGCGCATAGTTCAGGGCCGTACTGGCGGCCAGCATCTTGAACACCAGCCCACCCAGGCTCCAGGCCAGCACCGCAGTCACGACAAACATGAGGTGGAATTTGAAGTCCAGCGGACCCACCCAAAGTGAATCCAGGATGTGTCCCAGTCCCCAGGCTCCCAGCAGGGTCAGCAGCAGATAGAAGGTACCGATGGTGACCTGAAAACGGCGGTCGTCTTCGACGTAGTCCCGCAGCACCGGTCCCAACGAAGATTCCTCAGTCAGGCCGTAGCGGTACAGACCACTGACCTGATAGTGGGCCAACAACAGCCCACACAACAGCAGAGC
>DAOVTU010000048.1 GCA_030632925.1 Candidatus Krumholzibacteriia bacterium
GCCCGGGCGATTGCCATTGTCGGTAGCAACCCCGTGTCCGGAATGACTCTGATGACGCTGATCATCAGTTCGGTGGTGCTGCGGGCGGTCGGCTTGAACGGTCCCGAGGGCATCGTGGCGGCCCTGTTGATCGGTGGCGTGGTATGTACGGCGCTGTCGATGAGCGGTGGTTTCATCAGCGATCTGAAAATCGGGTACTGGCTGGGCACCACGCCTGCGACGCAGCAGAAGTGGAAGTTCCTGGGCACCATCGTGGCTGCCTTTTCGGTCACCGGTGTGATCATGCTCCTGAATGCTACGTACGGCTTCCAGTCTGAAGCCCTACCCGCGCCGCAGGCCAACGCCATGGCCGCCGTCATCGAACCGTTGATGACCGGTGGGTCGGCGCCCTGGCTGCTCTACATGGCCGGCATCTTCATGGCCCTGATTCTGGAGTGGGCCGGATTGCCTGCCTTGGCCTTCTCGCTGGGCATGTACCTGCCTCTGTCGGTCAATACCCCGGTCTTGGCCGGTGGCCTGATTGCTCACTTCGTAGGCATGGGTGGAACCGAAGGCCAGCAGAACAGTCGCAAGGAACGCGGCACCCTGATGGCCAGTGGTTTTGTGGCCGGCGGCGCAATCATGGGAGTTATTGCGGCTCTGGTGCGCTTTGGCGGTATCCAGATGTCCGGTAATCAGGACTGGAGCGTGGACCACGTTGTTGGCCTGTCCGGTTGGGCGACTGAAAACGCCTGGTCGGCTGTGGTGACACTGGTCGCCTTCTGCCTGTTGGGCTACTATCTGTACCGGGGCGCACGCAAGGCGGCGTAACGGCACAACGGGCCTTCAAAACTTTCCGTCCGGGCCGTCTGATCTGCAGGCGGCCCGGGCTTGCTAAATGACCTCAGACCGGAATTGTGGAGTCGAAAATGAACTGCCCCTGCGGATCAGAAAAAACCTACGCCGAATGTTGCGAACCCGTCATCAAGGGCGCCCGCGTGGCGGCCACTGCCGAAGAGTTGATGCGCGCCCGATATTCGGCCTACACCCAGGTGGAAATGGACTTCCTGCAGGCCAGTCTGCATCCGGATCATCAGGGCAACAACGACAGCGAAGGGGCCCGCGACTGGGCCGAGAATTCGGAATGGCACAGCATGGAAGTTGTGGAAACTCGCGCCGGCGGTCCGGATGACGACCAGGGCCGGGTGGAGTTCGTTGCGACTTACACTCACGAGGAAAAAGAGCAGTCCTATCACGAAGTGGCCGAGTTCGACAAGGTTGATGGCCAGTGGTATTTCCGCGAGGGCACGCCCGGTGTGCGCAAGCCTGTCATGCGCGAAGAACCCAAGGTGGGACGCAACGATCCCTGCTCCTGTGGCAGCGGTCGCAAGTTCAAGAAGTGCTGCGGAGCCTGAGGCGGCTTGCGCTGTTGGGGCGGCATCCTGGTGGTTGTGGCAGGGCTGTTAGTCGGCCCTGCTGACTCTGCGAAATCCGCACCCGCTGAGCCCGATACTACAGCTCTCGACACCGCTGAAGAAACGAGCTCCGGCGGTTGGCTGACTCGCAACCTCAAACGCTATTTCGGCAATTCCGCTCCCACGGGTGATGAACTCGACGGCCGGGCGGTGGAAATCGTTGACCACTATACCGAGCATGTGGGCAAGCCCATCGAAGTGGTGATCATCTCCCAGGTGTCGCGCTTTGATGATCGTTGGGATGAGAACCAGGATACAAGCCAGCAACTTCTCAACCGGGTCACCAAACCCTTTCAGTCCTATACCCGCGATAGCACCATCCGGCAGTATGTGCTCTTTGAGCAGGGCCAGGTGGTGGACCCCTTCCTCATCGCTGATACCGAACGCATGCTGCGTAATCTGGACTACATCGAGGATGTGCGGATCAGTCTGGTGGTGTTGGCGGGGGAAATCGAATCGGTTGCCATCGTGATCGAGACCCGTGACCGCTGGCCTTTTGGCGCCGCGGGGGTCGTCAAGGATGTCGGGCGGTACGAGGTCAGTTTGTATTCGTCCAATGTTGGGGGGAGGGGAATCCGCTGGGAGAATCGCCTGATCTACCGGGATGATCGGGAACCGAACGTCGGGTATGAAGGAACTCTCAGGAAGCAGAACATCGGGGGCTCTTTTGTCTCGGGCAATCTCCAATACGAAGACTCTTACCGGAAGTTGAACAGGCAGATTGCCTTTGATCGGGAACTGTTGCACCCGGCGATCAAGTGGGTCGGTGGCATCTCCTGGCAGCGCACAAGGGAACGCGATTCCGGGCCCTATCCGGAAGAATTTGAATTTGCCGACACCTGGGCAGGTGATGTGATCCAGTTGCGGGACAGGCCAGCCATTGAAGAGACCGCCCGGCCGGTTCTCGTGCCGGCTGTGCGTTACAATCGGAAAACCTATCTGGACCGCCCAACGGTTACACGCGACAGCTTGCGGGGCTTTCATCATAACCAGAACTATCTGGCGGGTTTGACCTACCAGCGTTTGAAATATTACAAGACGAGCTATCTGTTCGAGATGGGTGAAACGGAAAACCTTCCTTCCGGACTTACAGTGAAACTCTCGGGCGGATATCAGGACGGCGAATTTCATGACCGCGCCCAGGCGTTTTTCGAGTCAGCCCTGTTCTCGGCCCGCAACCGGGGTGATGTTGTTTTTGGAACGGTAAAATTTGGAGGCATGTATCGCAGTGGTGTCTTCGAGGACGGATCACTGATCCTGGGTGGAGGCTACATCACCAGGTTGCTGGGCGAAAACCAATGGCAGTCGCGATTTTATGCCCTGGTCTACTACCATCTGGCCATCAACCGGGTGTCTGAGACGGCCTTGACCCTGGGCAATTCCACTGGTCTGCGGGCCATGGGGGACAATCAGGTGGAGGGCAACCAGCGCCTGCTGACCAACCTGGAATATCGGTTGTTCACGCCCTGGTCGGTGATGGGCTTCCGATTCATGTTCCTGGGATTTTTGGATGCCGGAGCCGTCGCTGGTGAAGATGATCCGGTTTTGCAGGCCAAATTTTACGGCAGCGCTGGCCTGTCGGTGCGTATCCAGAACCCGGAACTGGCCGTACCGCCGATCCAGTTGCGGGTTGCCTTCCTCAACAGTATAGACGATAAAGGGATTCAGGTCGGTTTCCGCCTTGGGGGCCCGGATTCGCCCGAAGTGCGCGCGCCGGGGACCCGACCGGGCGGTTTCGAATTCCGTTGATGATCTGAACTGAACCAAAGAGCAGGATGGTGTCGCTGTTGCGTCAGGTGTGGATCAGGAAAAAAGGCGAAAGCTCGGAACTGGAAATCCGGGACGTGCCGACGTGTGAACCGCGGGCCGGCCAGGTGAAGCTGCGGGTGGATGCCGCCGGCGTGAATTTCGCCGACATCATGATGCGACGGGGATTGTATCCGGATGCGCCGGCTCTGCCTGCGGTGCCAGGTTATGAAGTCGCCGGTGAAGTCATTGCCGTGGGCCAGGGGGTTGATGCCGGTCTGGTCGGTCGTCCGGTTGTCGCCATGTGCAACTTCGGAGGCTACAGCGAAGAGATTTGCCTGGCGCGGGAATTGGTCTGGGACCGCCCCGCCGAAATCGATGCCGTGACCGCCGCCGCCTTGCCCGTCAATTATCTGACCGCCTGGCAAATGGTGAAAGTGATGGCACCGATCCACAAGGGCGACACGGTGCTGGTGCACTCGGCGGCTGGCGGCGTGGGGCAAGCCGTGATCCAGTTGTGCAAACTGTCCGGGGCGGAAGTCCTGGGCTCGGCCTCCCCTTCGAAACACGAATTGCTGCGCGAACTGGGCCTGACCTATGTCTTCGATTCCCAGGCCACCGACTTTGCCGCCGGCGTGCGCGCCGCCACCGGTGGCCACGGGGTGGATCTGGCCCTGGAGCCCCGCAACGGCCAGTGGATCATGGAGTCCTACGAAAGTCTGGCCAAGTGTGGCCGCCTGCTGTTGTTCGGATTCTCGGGCGCCGCCCGGGGCAAATCGTCCGGCACGCTGTCGGCCCTGAAAACCCTGGCCCAGGTGCCTTGGCTAAAACTGAATCCCATCCGGCTGATGAACGACAACAAGTCCATTGGCGGAGTCAATCTGGGCCGGATGTGGGACCAGCAGTCCCGCACTGGAGGCTGGATGGAAGAGCTTTTGGTATTGTTGGCCGCGGGCCACATCGCTCCGGTGATCGACCGGGTGCTGCCTTTTTCAGCCGCAGCCGAGGCCCACGACCGATTGGAAAACCGGCTCAATGTGGGCAAGGTCATCCTGGTGCCCGATACGAAGAAAGAACCTCTGGACTTGCAACTCGTAGCGGAAGAAGCGCAACTGTCGTGAAAATTTCCGTGGCCATCATCACCAAGAATGCGGCGCCCGAGTTGGACCGCTGTTTGGCTTCCGTGGCCTTTGCCGACGAGGTCGTGGTGCTGGACCAGGAAAGCACTGATGACACTGCCGCGGTTTGCGCCCGGCATGGTGTGCAGTTGCACCAGAGCGATTGGCTGGGCTTCGGCCCGACCAAGCAGAAAGCGGTGGCTCTGTGCCGGAACCAATGGGTGCTGAGCGTGGACTCCGATGAAGAGGTCACGCCCGAGTTGCGGGCAGCCCTTGAGGCATTGCCCGAAGCCCCGGCTGAGGCGGCTTTTGCCATCAACCGTTTGAGCCGGTTTTTGGGCAAATGGATCCGGCACTGTGGTTGGCATCCGGAGCATGTGGTGCGGCTGTTCGACAAGGAGCGGGCCGGCTTCAACGACAAACCGGTGCACGAGGCCATCGAGACTGAAGGCGCGGTGGGGCGCTTGCCGGGGCTGCTGAAGCACTACACCTATGAGACCATGGAACAGTACATCGCCAAGCTGAACCGCTACACGACCCTGGCGGCCGAGCAAATGCACGCCGAAGGTCGCACGGCCAGTCTGTGGCAGGCGGTGGTGCGGGCCGAGGCCACGTTCTGGCGCATGTTCGTGCTCAAGGGCGGAATTCTCGATGGTTGGACCGGTGCGGTTCTGTGCTGGTCATCCGGCTTCTATGTGCTGTCCAAGTATGTAAAACTGTGGCGGATGGGGAACCGGTGAAAGTCCTGGTGACGCGGACCGACCGTCTGGGAGACCTGGTGCTCACGTTGCCGGTTTTCGAGGTGCTGAAAACGGCTTGTCCGGCCTGGGAAATTCACGCGATGGTGGCGCCGGGGGCGGTGCCCCTGGTGGAAAATGATCCCCATCTGGCGCGCATCTGGCAGTGGCGTGACGACCTGCCTGCCGCCGAAGCGAAAGACTTGCGCGAGGCCCTGGCCGCCGAGGGCTTCGAGGCTGTGGTGATGACGCAGTACCGCCGGGAGTTGGCCAAGATGCTGCGGGATGCGGGCATCGGCCGGCGTTATGGGCCCTGGTCAAAATGGTCCAGCTGGATCCATCTGAACCGAGGTCAGCGGCAGAACCGCTCGGCTGGGCATGGGCACGAGATGGATTTCAATTTGCAGCTGGCCAGGCGCTTGTTGCGGGAAGAGGGCCAGACGGACGTGGAGAATCCGGCGGGGCCACGCCTCTATTTGGACGCCCAGCAGCTTCAGGTGGCCCAGGATTTTCGCACCGCCCAGGGCGCCGGCCAGAACATATTTATTCACCCTGGCTCGGGCGGATCGGCCCTGGACTGGGAACCGGAACGGTTCGCCACGGTTGCCAATCTGTTGGCGGCAGATGAGGGGCGAAAGGTCTTCATCACCGGCGCGGGTCCGGATGCCGGCGTAGTGGCCGAAGTGGCGGCGCATTTGCATCCGGCCGTTGAAGTGCTGTTGGACAAGTTTGCGTTGCGGGATTTTCTGGCGGTCTTGTCCGTTGGAGACTTGTTTATTGGTCCGTCGACGGGGCCGTTGCATTTGGCGGCGGCTCTGGGTGCGCCGACCCTGGGGCTTTTTCCGCCGGTCCGCACGATGCACCCGAACCGTTGGGGTCCGCGCAGTTTCGCCTTTGGGCAAACCCGCAACCTGGTGCCTGAAATTGATTGCCCGGCCCGGCGCCTGTGCCGGGAAGAGCGTTGTGAACATTACAATTGCATGAATGAACTCCGGGCCGAAACGGTTTTAGATGCCGCCCGGGAAATTTTGGGTCCGGTGCAGCCTTGAAAGCATCCGACCTGGGAGGATTGATCTTGAAAGCGCGCAGTGCATACCAATGGCAGTGGATCTTTGTGGGAAGTCTTGTGCTGACCCTGTTGGTCCCTCAGGCTTTTGCCCAGGATATCGGTTTGGACCCCCAGCGCAGTGAACAGCTGAGCACCGGCATGGATCTGGCCAAAAAAGAAGGGGCCAAAGGGCAGTTGCCTCACGCGTGGTGGGATCTGGATTCCCGTCTGGACGAGGCCAAAAAAAATGGCGCCACCGAAGCGGAGTGGCAGGCCCTGGAAACCGAAGTGCAAAGGCTGCACAACGCCGCCACCTTCGTGGCCCGCATGCGCAAACAAAAGAGCGGCATGGAAGCCCTGCTCGGTCGGTACGATCAATCTCTGGCCGAAATCGCCGCCTTATACGGCGTCCAGATGGATCCGGTATTGGCCGGCCAACCGGCCGCCGATGACCTGATTGGAAATCTCAGCCAGGCCAATTTCGAACGCCAGGTTCACGTCGACTCCCTGACCGTGACCAACCGCCGCCTGAATGAAATCGTGGCCAACAAGGTCGTGTACCAGGACTCCATGATCACTGCCTTGCAGGTCGAAGTCAGTGCCCTGCGCCAGAAACTCTGGGAAACAGAATTGCGGGCCGGCGTGGCCGAAGCCGACCGTTCGGCCGCCGAGACGGTGCTTAGCCAGAAGCAGGAACGCGAGGCGGCCATCACCGGCTTGCGCACTTCCTTCGGCCCGGATGAAGCCGAGGTGCTGCTCACCCCTGAAGGCACCATCGTCATGCGCGTTTACGGACTTTCGTTCGGCGTCGGCAGTACCGACTTGCGGGCTGGCCAACAATCGCTGATCACCAAGGTGGCCGCCGCGGTGCAAAAATTCCCGGGTGGCGAAGTGCGCATCGAAGGACACACCGATGACACCGGCAGCCGCGACGCCAACCTGCGTCTGTCTCGCCGTCGGGCCGAAACGGTGGCCCGGGTGCTCGAACAGGAAATGGGCTTGGAATCAGAAAGCGTAGCAACTGAAGGAATTGGGCCGGATCGCCCCATCGCACTGAACAGCACCGCCGATGGGCGCGCCCGCAACCGCCGGATCGATGTTGTGATCACCGGAGGTTCCTAGAGTCTCCGTTTTTCGGGATATTTGACTTTCTGCACTGTATTGATACTATTTGCCGCTGGAATATTGTTCAGGAGAAACAATCTCCTGATTCGTAACCATCATGTACGCTCATAGATTCGGAGGGAATCATGTTGATGTCGTTTCTCGCTCAAGCCGATGCCGCCCAGGCTGCCCAAGCCGTGGCTGATCCCGATGCCTGGCTGAAAATTCTCGAATTCCTGAAGACAGAAGGCCCGGGCCTGGGAATGAAGGTCCTCGGCGCCCTGGCGATCCTGATCATCGGTCGCATGGTTTCGTCCGCAGTGCGCAAAGGCGTGACCAAAGTGATGCTGGCTCGCGGCGTGGACCCCAGCCTGGTTGGCTTTGTCGGCAGCCTGGCCTACTTCGCCCTGATGACCTTCACCGTGATCGCCACGGTCGGTCAGTTCGGCGTTCAGACCGCCAGCTTCATTGCCATCCTCGGTGCTGCCGGTTTTGCCGTGGGCATGGCCCTGCAGGGCACCCTGGCCAACTTCGCCTCCGGCGTGATGATTCTGCTGTTCCGTCCCTTCACCACCGGTGACGTGATTGAAGCGGGCGGCGTCAAGGGTAAGGTTGTGGACATCGCCATCTTCAGCACCACGATCAACACCCCGGACAACGTGCGCATCACCGTGCCCAACGGTCAGCTGTACGGCGGCACCATCAAGAACTTCAACGGCTACGATACCCGTCGCGTTGACATGGTGATGGGCATCGGTTACGGCGCGGACATCGACAAGGCCATGGAGATCCTGGCTGACCTGTGTGCCAAGGATACCCGTATCCTCAAGGATCCGGACGTGACCATTGCCGTTTCGGAATTGGCCGACTCGAGCGTGAATATCATCGTGCGGCCCTGGGTCAACAGCGCCGACTACTGGGGCGTGTTCTTCGACATGCAGAAGAATACCAAGCAGGCCTTCGATGCTGCCGATATCGATATTCCCTACCCGCAGACGGTTGTGCATTTGAACAAAGTGGACGCCTAGGCGTACCGGCTAAAATGGAGGCTGAATGATGATGAAACGCAATACATGGTCTGGAGTCTTGCTCGCTCTGGTCCTCATTGTTGTGGGTGTGGTGCCGGCGGTCGCTCAGGACGAGACTCCGATGGGAGTCTGGCAGAAGGAGGTCAAAGTAGGCCTCAACATCCTGCAGAGTTCCTACAGCAACAACTGGAATGGTGGCGAAAAGGGCTCCGTTGTCTGGACCGGCAACCTGGATGCACGCTTCGAAAACCAGTTTTCCGAACGCTCAAACTGGCGCAATACGCTCAAACTGTCTTATGGCCAGACCCACAACCAGGAGCGGGGGGCTGACGGGGCGCTGTTCTGGCAAAAGCCGGACAAGACCGATGATATCATCGATCTTGAAAGCTTTTATCGGCGCACCCTGGACAGTGGTTGGGACCCATATGTGTCGTTCAATTTTACTTCGAAGTTTCAGGATCTGACCGACTTGCAGGGCCGGGAGTTGAATTTCAACCCTCTGACCTTCAAGGAATCCTTTGGTATTTCGCGCAAGTTGGTCAATACGGACAAGCGCAAATTGCTGACCCGGGCCGGTGTGGCTTTCATCCAGAACAATCGCAAGTATTATCCGGATGACCTGCCGTCGACCACTACGGAGTCCGAGTCCTCCAATGAGATCGCCGCCGAGTGGATCACGGAGTACCGGGCCTTGACCCTGAACGACCGCGTCGACTGGGAGTCGAAACTCTCTTTCACGTTGCCGATCAGCTATTCGGGCAAATCAGTCTTCGAGGATGGATTCGTTTCAGTGGGCGAATTTCCTGAAGATGTCGCCAGTTACACCACAACTCTGGATGTGGACTGGGAAAACACCTTCACCGCGAACATCACCAAAGTCATTTCGGTGAAACTGTTCGTGCGCTGGGTCTACGACAAGTACGACAATACGGTGTCCCCGGTTGTCGACGATGCGGGGAACCTGGTGAATGAAGGGGATGTGACTCAGGCGATCAGACTGGCTGGCCAGTTCAAACAAACTTTGGCGCTGGGTTTTGGGTATACGTTCAACTAGGTGACAGTTGGGCATTGCGGGGACGCGGGGCAGCCACATCGTGTGGCTGCCCCGCTTGCGTTCCAGCACCTTCCGCCATCCATGGCTCCAGGCACTTTCACGACACCCCGCAAAACCCAACTGTCACCTAGTTGAACGCATACCCAAAGCAATCGCCAGGGCATGGAAGAGGTGCGGTAGATGTGGGGGAGGTGGGTTGGTGAATGCAGTGGGCGGTGTCTTCTTCTGACAGGTGGCTGCGTCTCAGGGTGGTGGTAGGGCGTCACGCAGGGTCCCGGAGCCATGGATGGCGGAGGGATCCGGAGTGCGAAGAAAGCCGGGGCACGAGGCCCCGGCTTTCTGCCCCTATCACCACCCTGAGACGCAGTCACCTGTCAAAAGAAGAGAGCCCCACCCTCACTCTTTCAGCAACCCAGCGACGTCCTTGAACTGCGGAGTACCTGCTTTGCCGAGAATTTCAAACATGAGCATTTGCGACCCCATGCTTTGGACGCCGAGTTCGGACATGCGCTTGAGGCCGATTTCGCGGTTGGCGGCCGAGCAGGAGCTGACGGCGTCGACGGCGACGGAGACCTGTTTGCCCTGGCGCATCATGTCGAAGGCCGTCTGGTAGATACAGACGTGGGTCTCGATGCCGCAGAGGATGATCTGGTCGCGGGCCAGGTCGTTGATGGCCTTGTTGAAGGGGGCGCATCCGGCGCAGCTGAAATCGATTTTTTCGATGGGGGAAAACGAGCCGTGCAGGTTGCGGATTTCGGGCACGGTCACTCCCAGGCCGCGGGGGTAGTGCTCGGTTGTCACGATGGGGATTTCCAGTTGCTGGCAAAACTGGATCAACCGCTCGGTATTGGCCAGCACCTGGTCCATACCGTGAATGATGTCCCTGAATTTTTCCTGCAGGTCGACCACGACCAGGACCGTGCGGTCGGCCGTGAGGCGATCAGGCAAGCCAGGGGTATTGGGTGCGTTCATGGGCAGCGTCCTTTCGGTCAGTTGCGTTTGGGCGGGGTGTATTGGCCCGCGCCGGTCACGGTTTCGGCGTACTGGCTGTGCCAGCTCAGATTGAAGAAGCGGTCGGGTTCGGCCGGCGCGCCTTCGCCCAGGAAAAACAGCGAGATGTTGCGCGAGCTGTAGAAATAGTCGCGCGACCAGTTGCTGGTGCCGATCCACATGGCCTTGCCGTCGACGGTCAGGTATTTGGCGTGCTCCACCCGTGCGAAGGGGATAAAACCCTTGCTGTAGTCGGGAATGTTGGTGAATCGCACTTCGAGGTGGGGCAGCACGGCCAGGCTCCTGATCCAGGGCATCTTGTATTTGGTCTTGGACCAGTTGGACAGGATGATACGCACTTCTACCCGGCGGGCCGCAGCCCGGCGCAGGGCGCTGTCGAGATCCTCAAACAACCGCCCTTCGCGGTCGGTCACGCCGTAGGACAGCAGCTGCAAGTGCACCGAATCCTGGGCCGAGTCGATCAGGTCCACCAGCAAGGGCAGGTCCCAGGCCACGCCTTCGGGCAGGGCGCGGCGAGGGCTGGCGGCCACGATGCC
>DAOVTU010000196.1 GCA_030632925.1 Candidatus Krumholzibacteriia bacterium
GACCCCGAGAGCCCCCTGCTGACCATGATGTTCATGGGCCCCACCGGTGTCGGCAAGACCGAAACCGTGCGCGCCCTGGCCGAAACCATCTTTGGCAACAAGCGGGCCTACACCCGTGTCAACTGCCAGGAGTACTCGGCCCACTACAACATCTCCAAGCTTTTGGGTTCACCTCCGGGTTATGTCGGCGGCGAAATCCGTCCCCTGTTGAGTCAGGAAAACATCGACAAGCACCACCGCAAGGCGCTGGACAACCAGTCGGGCATGATCAGTGAAGCGGACAGCAAACTGAGCCGTCTGTATCCGCCTGAGAGCGAAAAAAACCTGTCGATCATTCTCTTTGACGAGATCGAAAAGGCGCATCCCAAGCTCTGGAATCTGCTGTTGGGTATCCTGGAAGACGGCACCGTGGTGTTGGGTAACAACGAAGAAGTCGATTTCCGCCAGTCCATCATCATCCTGACGACCAACGTGGGCAGCGAAGCGATGGGCGCCCATCTGGCCCAGAGTGGTATTGGCTTCTCCAGCGGTGTCAGCGACGCCGTGATGGACAAGGATGTGGAAGCTGCGGCCCTGCGCGAGGCCAAGAAGGTGTTCCCCTTCGAGTTCCTCAATCGTTTTGATGACATCATCACTTATCACACGCTCAAGGAGCAGCACCTGTACAGCATCCTGGACATTCTCGTGGCCCAGGTGCACCACCGGTCGCTGTTATGCGCCGAACCGTTTTTGCTGGAAATCACCCAGGAGGCCAAGACCTATTTGGTCGAACTGGGCACTGATATCCAGTACGGCGCCCGACCGCTCAAGCGCGTCGTCGAGAAGGAAATCGTCACGCCCATCAGCCACTACATCTGCAGCGAGCAGATCCGCAAGGGCGACCTGATCACGGTCGATTTGGATACCGAAAGCGACGAGGCCGAATTGGTGTTCCGCAAGGAGACCGGCGTCACGAGCTGGGAAGAGCTGGAAAGCCTGGGGCCGTTCCCCGAGAACCAGTGGGTCAAGGAAGACCTGGGCGTCAAGGACGATGGCGGCGAGAAGCAGCAGATCGTCGAGGAGATCACCCGGGTGGTGGCCAATGCAGGGGCCATGACTGGGGCGGATGACTGACCGAATTCACCGAATTCTCAACGCGGGTAGAGTCCCTTGCGATATTCATCCGCAGGCACCGGCGGGCCGAAGTCATAGAGGATGTCGATGTCGGCAATCGGCCCGAGGTCCGAATCGCTGAACGAGATGATCCCGCTGTGCTCCGTGATCTGCGGCACGAAAATCCGACCGTCTACCTCCGACAGGTAATATGGCGTTCCTTCAGTTCCCAGTGATTCTGCCAAATCTTCATATCTCCCTGCGGAGATATCCTCAATGGAGCGCGCGCGGACAATGGCCCCTGGCGACGCCGTAACGTAAAACCAGCCGGCCTCTGATTTGAACAAGTCGTTCAGGTCATCGAGCGCCGTCGGCATGAGAAAGGTTTGGACGACCTCATAGACATCATCCCGGTAGGTTGTCTCGATGATCCCGTGGCCGCGGGTCACGAAAAACATGCGGCCATCGATAATACTCATTGAGCGAGTGTAGGCCCGGTTCAGCAGGGTGAGTTCTTCACGGTGCCTGATGACCAGTCGGCCCCGTTCGTTGGTTAGCCGGATGATCTCCTGTGATCCGGAGGAAATGGCGTAGAATGAATCCGTTCCTTCGTCAAAAATAACCCGATGTGGCCTCATGCCCACATCGTAGACCATTTCGTATTCGTCAGCATTGCCTTCAATCTCAACGCCAAAATGATCGAGGTTGAAGTAGCGGGCCGCTCTCAGATTGCCATATCCCGTGTCATCATAGACAACGATGTCACCATCCGTTGCAATGGAGTGGGGCCCACCAATGTTGTCGGTCAGGGTGTTCCACTGGGTCAGGTCGTCGTATGGAAAATGCGAATAGAGAATCCGGTGGTGCCAGGTGTCGACAATGAAATAGGTGCCGACCAATTTAGTGATGTGGGTCGCGGTGTACAGTCGGTGCTCCCACGGTTCATTTTCTCCTGGAACCGCGTCATCGGAACACTGGCCCAGAAGCGGGACAAGACCCAACAAAACAATCAATTTGAGACGTGTTGACACCTTTTAACTCTCTAACGGCCGAAGATGATGCGCGCGTGACCAGTGCTAGAATTTCAACTCCAGACCCAGTGAGATACCGCTGGCCGTTTTTCCGGCCTCCGAGGGCAGAACCTGGCCTCCCCATTCGTTGTTGCCGAGACCTGCTGTCTGATTGTCATCATTCATGGCAACAGCATATTGAGCGTACAACGTGACCTGTTCCACCTGGTGGTCAACCCCAATGGCCAACTGCGCAAAGCCGTCATCATCGAGATCTGTGTTTGGATCAGTCTGGTAGTAGCCCGCTTTCGCCAACCATTGCTGCGAAATACTGAACATACCTTCGATACCTGCTGTGGTGGCGGAAATGCCATCGGCGCCCCGGTAGTTGCTGATGGCCTGAAACAAGGCGGAAATACCAAACTTGCCCTTTTCGTAACGGCCCACGCCTCGAATTACGGATTCGGCCTCGGCCGTCCCGGGTGTGGGGTTGAACTGCCCCGCTGCAATCGATTGGAAGCCGACGCCCACCAAAAAGGACTGCGGTGCAAAGAATACCATACCACTGATAGCTGAGGCACCTTCCGCATCCTCGTTGGTCCAGTCGCCCTGGTCAAACATGTAGGAGAACTGGCCGCCAAGTCCGTTTTCCATCTGGGGCAAGGCGTAGATGAAAATTTCGTCAACCCTGGCGTCGACCCCCATGGTCGTGGATCGAAAGTCTCCAATGGAGTCTTCAAAGTACGTGATTTTCCGTCCCAGGGTCTTTAGTGGCGCATCATGGATCCCCATCAATACTGTTCCATATTTCCCTCGCAGGCCCGCGAAAGTATTGCGACTGGAGCCGAAGGAAAACTCCTTCTGGACCGTGTTGAACCCACTTTCAATTTGCCAGATTGCGGCGAAGCGTTCGTTCACTTCGTAGCTACCCTTGAAACCAAGGTGCGAAGCATTCGAGGTAGGGATAGTCCCTGTCTCTTCGCTGTTGCTGACAGCATTGACCGAGACGTGCAGTTTTCCATAGAACTCGGTGCTCGTCTCACCGGACATGGCTGGGCCCGCAACCAGCACGAACAAAAGGGCTACCGACGCAGTGAATACCTTGAAATGGGACAACATATTGCTCCTTGGGCGGCGCCGGGTGTGGCCGGTGAACTTGATAGCTCAATCGCTTTCCTCTTCTCCAGATGGAAACTATCACATAGGTTGCACCGTTGAAATCGTGTTTTTGGGGAGGAGGTGTCACCAATGCCGGCACCATGACCGGGGCGGACGACACCCGAAGGTGCCGTCCGCAATCCCGATTATTTAGCCAGAGCCGAAACCATCAGCTGGTTGATCCGCTCAGCGAAATCCGCCGGGTCCAGGATCTGGTTGCCTTCGGCGATCAGGGCCTGATCATATAGAACCCGCAGGCAGTTGCCGACCCGGGCATCGTCATTGTTGGCTTCGTAGAGCGACCTGAGTTGGGTTACGGCCGCATGGTCCGGATTCAATTCGAGGATCCGCTCCGCCGAAGGCGCCGGTGCATCGGGATTCATCGCCTGCATCATGCGCTCCATCTGCGAACTCATGGCACCTTCGTCGGCCACCAAACAGGCCGCGCTCTTTTTCAGGCGCGAGGACAGCCGGATGTTTTTGACTGCGTCCAACTGGCCTTCCATCGCCTCCAGGAACGGCTTGAAGGCTTCACGGGTTTTGGCCAGGGCCTCGTTATCGGCAGCGGGCAGTTCGCCCCGGTCCACGGCCTTCAACGTCTTGCCCTCAACCTCACCCAGATGCTGGATCATCCATTCGTCAATGGGCTCGGTCAAAAAGAGGACTTCCTGTGAGCCGTCCTTGAAGGCCTCCAGGTAGGGCGAGTTCTCCAACTGCGCGCGAGTCTCACCCACCAGGTACCAGAGGGTGTCCTGCTCGTCGCTCATGTTCTCGTTGATCTTGTTCAGGGGAGTCGGCTCGCCCGCCACCGTCAGCGAGGTCTCAAATATCAGGAGCTCCCGGATCTTGTCCCGGTTGGCAAAGTCGGTGCCCACGCCTTCCTTGATCACGGCGCCGAAATTCTCCCAGAAAGTCTTGTACTCGTCCCACGATTTGTCGCGCATGTTGCCCAGGGTCTTGAGCACCCGCCCGATCAAAACCTTGCGGATCTTTTCGAGGGTCCGCGTTTCCTGCAAAAGTTCGCGGCTGACATTCAGGGGTAAGTCGTTCGAGTCGACGACGCCCTTGACGAAGCGCAGCCAGCCCGGTAGCAATGTTTCGCAATCGTCCATGATCTGCACGCGGTTCACGTAGAGGTGCAGGCTGGAATTGCGGTCGTCACCCTGAAACAGGTCAAGCGGCTTGTTCTGCGGGATGAACAGCAAGGTGTTGAATTCCAGGGTGCCTTCGGCCTGGTAGTGGATCCAGCGCGCGGGGTCGCCAAAATCGCGGCTGATGGCCTTGTAGAAATCCTTGTACTCTTCGTCCTGAACTTCGCCCCGGCTGCGCAGCCAGATGGCCTTGGAGGAATTCAGTTGTTCCTCGGTCACCGTCTTGATCGGTTCGCCGCCTTCTTCGGGGGCGGGCGTTTCTTTCTCCACATCCATGACGATGGCGTGCTCGACGTAGTCGCTGAATTTCTTGACGGTGCTGCGCAAGGTCCACTCCTGCAGCCACTCGCTCTCATCCTCTTTCAAGTGCAGCACAATGTCGGTGCCGCGGCCGGACCGCTCGGTATCTTCGAGAGTAAACTGTCCGCGTCCCTCTGATGTCCACTTGACCGCTTCTGTTTCACCAGCCAGCCGGCTGATGACCGTGACCTTGTCAGCGACCATGAACGACGCATAAAAACCCACGCCGAACTGTCCGATGAGATCCGGCGCATCTTTCTCGTCGCTGGCTTTCAGGGTTTCGAGAAATTCCTTGGTACCGGACTTGGCGATGGTCCCCAACTGATCGACGATGGTGGTGCGGCTCATGCCGATGCCGTTGTCCGAAATTGTCAGTGTATTGTTCGTTTTATCAATCGCCAGTTTGATTTTCAGCGGCGCATCATCAGCCACCAGATCGGAATTTGTCAGCGCCTGAAAGCGGACCTTGTCCAAGGCGTCGGCGGCGTTGGACAGCAGCTCACGCAGGAACACCTCTTTGTGCGAGTAGAGCGAGTGGATGATGATGTCCATCAACTGGTTCATCTCGGCCTTGAATTCGAGGGTTTCTGTGCTTTTGCTCAT
The DNA here is from genome assembly GCA_030632925.1 of Candidatus Krumholzibacteriia bacterium. GTDB lineage: Bacteria > Krumholzibacteriota > Krumholzibacteriia > LZORAL124-64-63 > LZORAL124-64-63 > JAGRNP01. The sequence continues at coordinate 5,315 of DAOVTU010000196.1, forward strand.
TGCTGGCGCTCCATTCAATGGGTTACGGACGTGAAATTCTATTGCGCGGACAATTTAAGTCGCGTGAGGGCCTGTAGACAAGTAATTCAATCTGCGGCGGCAGCCAGGATGGTACCTAGGGTTCGCACCGGAATCCGTGCCGAATGGCATCCATCTCGGCCCAGATCCCGTGCTCAAAGGGCTGCGGAGAGAGCTCGAAAAACAAAGCAGTCATTCCTTGTTCCTTACAGCTGACCTGGCAGATCTTCACATTCAGGGAGATCATTTCCGCGGTGACGAACGAATCAAACGTTTCGGCAGTACCCAGCAGATACGCTTCCTGGTCATCGCTGTCCAGCGGTGGCGCCAATTCAGCAGTAAATTTTGCGTTGCTGAGATCGCGATTGCGGCTCTCGCCGACGGCAACCATGAGGCCCTCAAAGTAGCCGCTCAAGTCTTTTTCCAGACGCTCAAGGCTCAACTCCGTGGAGTCCGGGAACCACCATACAAAAGTGTAGGACCACAGGTTTTCGCTTTCGGTCTTGAACATGCCGGGGGCAAAGCGCAGCTCTTCCAGGCCCTGGTAGTCCAATTCCGGCGCAAAACCCAGAGGGAAGGGAATAGTTTCGGTCAGCCATCCTTCAGGCGTCGGAAGGTGGAATGGCAGGCTGGCTTCAGGCTCTTCGGAAAGAACGGGGCTGGCCAGGATCATCACCAACAGCATCAGAACAGTCGCGGTGCGCATCTATTTCTCCATTTTCATCAAGGTCGAATTCTCAGGGCTTGTCTGGTTGACCTGCGTTCAGTTTTTGTCGGCCAGGATCAGGCTGGTGAAGGCAGGCACCGGTATCCATAGGCTGAGGTGGAGCCAAAGTTCCGCACCAGACAATATTGGTGACCGGCAATGGCCGCAAGACAGAGCCCTCGAACGCACGCGCCGGAATCGCTTTGGAGGCCAGCGCAGTGGTGTGTTAGAATCGATACTCAGCCGTGTGATGTCTGCTGACCATGCCGGATCCCCGCCCCA
>DAOVTU010000608.1 GCA_030632925.1 Candidatus Krumholzibacteriia bacterium
GCGCTGTCGTCGATCAAATTCTGCAGGCGGTCGTGGCGGGCGGTGCGCAAATCAAACTGTTCGCTGCGCAGACGCCGGGCCCGGGCTTCGGCGGCCTCGGCGGTCACGTCGGCGCCGAAGTAGGCTTCAACTCGGCCGACCGGAACGCGCGCCGGAATGCGCCCGCGAATGTCGCCCGGCAAGTAAGGCGAAGTGCGGTCCATGGCTGTACGCGCCGCGCCTTTGGGATAGACCATGTCGACGTGCCGGCCCACCGGTTCGAAGCGGTCGGCACCGGCTACGGCCACAGCCACCCAGGCGGGATGGGCTTCATCCGGCGCCTGGTTCAGGGCATCCTGGCGGCAGGCCAGCAGGGTGCCGTTGTTCCAGCGCACTTCATAGCCGGGCTTGCCCACTTTCCACAGAAAGCGCATGTCGAAGCGCGGTTGGAAGGCAAAATCGCCGCCGGGTACGCCTTCGTAGGCCACTTTGAAGCCGTTTTCGCGGTCAAAGATTTCCACTGTTTCGGTGACCACTTCGCCGCTGGGCAAACGGTGCCGCCGCACCATGCGGTCGGGGGTGATGTCCGCTTCGTAGGCTGTCGCGGCACTCAGCACCGTGCCGTCTTCGAGGCGCAGCGTCCAGCCATCGACCACTTCGTGCATGGCGATGTAGAACCCGTGGTAGCTGCGGGTATTGGCCCCGATGGCCTCGCCGGCCAGATGGGCGGCGCCCTTGTCGCTGAAGATGTATTCGCGGGGGTGGTCGGCCGTGACGGTGATGGCCATTTCTTCCAGGCGCGGGGCCGGGGCAGGGGTGGCCGCTGGAGTTCCTGCGAACGCCGAAACGGCGCCGCTCAACAACAGGGCGGCGCCACACAACAGCGAAATCTTCATGGGTTATCCTTCGTTCAGCAGGTTGACGCCCTCATCATCGGCCCCAAAAAGGTGGATGTGTTCGGCGTCGAAGGTCAGGTTCAGTGTTTCATCGATGGCGGCGGTTATTTGGCCTGGGCAGCGGACTGTCACGGGCTGGCCGGCCACCTGGAAATAGGCCAGGGTTTCATTGCCCAGAGATTCGAGCACCTGCAGGTTGGCCGCTACCGCCGTTTGGCCGTCGCCGATGGTCACGTGCTCCGGGCGGATGCCCAGGACAAGCCTCTGGTTCATCAGTTTCTCGGGCGGCGTGAAGCCGGATGGCAACGAGCAAATGGTGCTGCCATCGGCGGCAACCAATGCCAGCCCATCCTTCTGTGCCAGACTGCCTGGCAGAAAATTCATGGACGGCGAACCGATGAACCCACCGACAAAACGGTTGGCCGGGCGTTCGTACAATTCCAGGGGCGGGGCCACCTGCTGCACGAAGCCGTCCTTCATCACAACGATGCGCTGGCCGAGGGTCATCGCTTCGGTCTGGTCGTGGGTGACGTAGACCATGGTGGCGCCCAGACTGTGGTGCAGGCGGGCTATTTCGGTGCGCATCTGGACCCGCATTTTTGCATCGAGGTTGCTCAGCGGTTCGTCGAACAGGAAGACTTCGGGATTGCGCACGATGGCCCGGCCGAGGGCCACGCGCTGGCGCTGGCCACCACTGAGGGCGCGGGGTTTGCGCTCGAGCAGTTCTTCAATACCCAGTACGCGGGCTGCTTCGCCGACCCGTTCGGCAATTTCTTCCTTGGGATGTTTCCGCATGCGCAGGCCGAAAGCCATGTTGGCCTCGACGGTCATGTGGGGGTACAGGGCGTAGCTCTGAAAGACCATGGCGATGTCGCGGTCGCGCGGTTCGACATCGTTGACCACTCGGCCGCCGATGGAAATGTGGCCTTCAGTGATTTCTTCGAGGCCCGCGATCATGCGCAGGGTGGTGGACTTGCCACAGCCCGAGGGACCAACCAGGACTGTAAATTCGCCGTGGGCGATGTCCAGGTCCATGGGGGCCACGGCCCGCACATCGCCGGGGTAGACTTTGCTGACTTTTTCCAATTTGACCTGTGCCAAGACGTTTCCTCATTCCGCGCAAAAAAATCCCTGTCTGTGTAGCGGTGCAGGCTAGCATAGAACAGGGATTTCATCCAGTTGGAACCTGACCAGGTTAATGACCAGGCGACAGGGGCACGCCGGTGCTGCCGTCTTCCTTGAACCAGACCAGGGCCGATCCGCCCTCTACAGTCACCGTCTGGGTCAGATTGGAGATGAAAATCGACTCCAGATTGCCACTCAGGGCGTCAAACTTGATCCAGGCACCCAAAGCCGGGAAAGTGATGTCCCAGGTGTGGTCCGGCCCGTCAAAATTGGCCGCCACCAGAACTTCGTGCTGCGAGGCCACGGCCGTGGTGCCACGGCTGTAGACCAAGGTGAACTCGGAATTGTCCACATTGTTGGCCCGCCATTGGAAAGCGATGTTCTCGGTGGCCAGCGCCGGCAGGTTCAGGCGCTTGTCGATCAGGAATTTGTAGGTGCGCCGCAGGGCCGCATCGCCACCTGCCCAGTTGATCTTCTGGATCGTGGTGCCCTCGGGACGGTACTCGGCCGAGCCAATTTCCTGCCCATTGTAAAGCATGGGAATGCCGACACTGGTCAGGCTGATTATCGAGCCCAGCTTGGCCCGTTGCAGGCCGCCCTGAGCCTTGGCGTCGACCGAGCCGAGACCGTCGACCGACCACACCACGCGATTTTCGTCGTGGCTTTCCAGGAATTTCACATCGCTGAAGCCGTCGCCAGGCGAGCCACCCGCGTAGCCGCTGTTGGCAGACACGACATTGGCCAGGGCCCACATGTTGTTGTAGACCGAGCCGAAGGCGCCGATCGAAGTGGTCA
>DAOVTU010000544.1 GCA_030632925.1 Candidatus Krumholzibacteriia bacterium
ATTTGCGAATTGAACTATCCCCCAAAATTTGTTTGAATCAAGTATGTTTGAATAGAACTGTTCAGATCCGTGTAGATGTCGCGACCACCGCGCAACACCGGTTCCAAGGAGATTCCGATGAATTTTGACCCCGTACTGATTTGGTTTCTGGCTGGTCTGGCCCTCATCCTGGCCGAATTCATGATTCCTGGCGTTATCCTGATCTTTTTTGGCATTGGCGCCTGGATCACCGCGACCACGACCTGGATGGGTGTCACTCCCGGCTGGACCTCGCAGTTGCTCACCTTTGCCGTCAGTTCGGTCGCCATGCTGGTGCTGCTGCGCCGCTGGTTCCGGTCCAGGTTCTTTGGCTATGTCGAAGGCGGTCAGGATCCCGCCGACAACCTGGACGATCTGGCGGGCCACGAAGTGACCGTGATCGAAGACATCATCCCGGGTGAAACCGGACAAGTCGAATACAAGGGTGCCAGTTGGAGCGCCCACAGCGAAGTCGCCCTGACAGCCGGAGACGCAGCCACCATCGTCCGCACCGAAGGCATCACCCTGGTGGTCCGTCCACGCAGTTGATTGTGTTTTTATCAGACCCACCCGTTTGAAGGAGAGAGCTATGAATATCGGTCCTATCGTTGCCGCTGGTTTTGCGGTTCTGGCCATCATCACCCTGGTCAATACGGCGCGCATCGTGCCCCAGAAGAGCGCCTACATCGTCGAGCGCCTGGGCAAGTATTCCCGCACCCTGAAGGCGGGCTTCCACATCCTGACTCCGTTCATGGATCGGGTCGCCTACAAGCACAGCCTGAAGGAAGTGGCCGTCGACGTGCCACCACAGATGTGTATCACCCGGGACAACATCGCCGTTGAAGTCGATGGAGTGCTGTACATGCAGGTGCTTGATCCGGTGAAGGCCAGTTACGGCATCGAGAACTTCCTGTTCGCCTCGACTCAGCTTTCCCAGACAACCATGCGTTCGGAGATCGGCAAGCTCGAGTTGGACAAGACCTTTGAAGAACGCGACGCCATCAACGCGGCCATTATCCGGGCGGTGGACAAGGCTTCGGATCCCTGGGGCATAAAAATCACGCGCTATGAGATCAAGAACATCCACCCGCCGCAGTCCGTGCGCGACGCCCTCGAAAAGCAGATGCGGGCCGAGCGCGAGAAACGCGCCACCATCTACGAATCCGAAGGCACGCGTCAGGCCAAGATCAACGTGGCCGAAGGTGTGAAGCAGGAAGCGATCGCCTATTCCGAGGGCGAGAAGATGAAGCGCATCAACGAAGCCGAAGGCCTGGCCAAGGAAATTGAACTGGTGGCCATAGCGACCGCCGAAGGGATCCGCAAGATCTCCGAGGCTATCGAAATGCCTGGTGGCAAGGACGCCGTGAACCTGCGGGTGGCCGAGCAGTACATCGGCGAATTCGGCAAATTGGCCCAGGAGGGCAATACGTTGATCATTCCTTCGAACCTGAGCGATGTGGGCGGCATGGTTGCCGCGGCCACGAGCCTGATCAAGAAGGTCTAATCCGATCTGGTCCGGCCCCAGGCCACCGACCAAAGCCCCGCCAGCCCGCCGCCTCCGGTGTTCTGGCGGGGCTTTCTTGTGGCCTGCAGGCACAAAAAAACGGCCCCCGCTATCGGAGGCCGTTGGGTTTTTCAGAATCGCGGTCAGTTTCGAACGGTGTCGGATTCTTCCGGTACTTCTTCGGCCACGATCTTGTTCATTTGCTCTTCGTTCCACGCTTCGGCCTTGGCCAACAGTTCGGGTAGGCTCTTGGCTTTGCGGAATAAATCCAGTGCCTCGTGCAACTGCGTGTCAGCCTCAATGGCCACCTTGTAAGCAGCCGTCGGGCCATGAATGCGGCGGGCCAGTTCACGGCGCACACCACGCTTGATGAAGTCCGCATTGGCATCAACCAGGGAGTCGCTGTAGGCTAGCTCAAAGAACTCGAGGTATTCCTCGATTTTTTCGCGGCCCTGCAGGAACTCCTTGAAGCGACGGTAGTCTTCGTCGCCCAGTTCAAAGTCCTCGCCAATGTCCTCATGATCGGTTGCGTAGTCCACCGCGTAGCTAAACAGCGCGCCATCACGCTCAACCGCCACTTCAAAGTCGGACAGGAAATCCTGATCGATTTCGATATCCGGGTTGATGCCACCGCCGCCATACACCACGCGTCCACTGTCGGTGTAGAATTTTTCCTTATCAAAGCGGTGCATTTCCTTGTCCGCCGGATCGAGATCCAGGTCGGGTGTCTCGACAGGCTCTTCCACCGGGCCTTCCTGGCCATGGCGCGGGCGGGTCTTGTGGATGCTGCGGCCACTGGGCGTGTAATAGCGCGCTGTGGTCAGCTTCAGGGCTTCATCTTCGTCGAGGCGGAACACGGTCTGCACCGAGCCCTTGCCGAAGCTGGTCTTGCCCACCACCAGGCCCGCGTCGTGGTCCTGGATGGCGGCCGAAACGATCTCGCTGGCCGAGGCCGACGAACCATTGATCATCACGATCATGGGCACCTTGTTGTAGACATTGCCACGCGCTTCGCTGTAGAAGCTGTGGTTCTGGCTGCGCAGGCGCCCCTTGGTGAAGACCACCAGGTTGTCTTTTTCGAGGAACAATTCGCTCACGCCCTGGGCCGCGTCCAGCAGGCCGCCGGGGTTGAAGCGCAGGTCAAGGATCAGGCCCTTCATGCCGGCGGCCGTCAACTCGTCCAGCTTGGTGCGCACTTCGTCCTGGGTCGAACGGGCAAAATTCTGGATCCGGATGTAACCGATGTCGTCGATCATGAACCCGTAGGGCACGCTCTCGATTTTGATAATGTCGCGGGTGATCGTGTAGGGCAGCGGATTTTCCACGCCGGGCCGCTGGATGGTGATGTTCACGTCGGTGCCGGGTTTGCCGCGCAGCAGCTTCACCGCTTCGTTGCTGGTGAAGTCCTTGCTCGTTTCGCCTTCGATTTCGATGATCTGGTCGCCACCCTGGATACCCATGTAGTAGGCGGGTGTGCCTTCGATGGGCGAAACCACAGTCGGGAAATGATCCCGTATGTTGAGCGTGATGCCCCGGCCGCGAATTTAGCCCTCGGTGCTCATCCCGCGGTGTTCCGGGTGCCGGGTTGAGACTGCCGTGTTGTGCGCTTCGTTGGTAGCTGGCGTAGCCTTGATGGCA
>DAOVTU010000394.1 GCA_030632925.1 Candidatus Krumholzibacteriia bacterium
GCCCCTGCCCCTGCCCCTGCCGCCGCCAAGACCGAAAATGTGGCTGCCCCCCAGGCCGCTTCGGCAAAGCCAACGGCCGCCGCCCAAAAGAAGAGCACCGACACCCGCAAATCCGACAACGCCAAAACCAAACCCAGCGGCAGCATTCGGGTCGACCTCGCCAAGCTCGACACCCTGATGAATCTGGTGGGCGAACTGGTGATCGCCGAGACCATGGTCACCCGCAACCCGGATCTGGACGGCCAGGAATTCGAGAACCTGGAAAAAGCCAGTCACCACCTGCGGCGCATCACCAGCGACCTGCAGGATGTGGCCATGAGCGTGCGCATGGTGCCCTTGAGCGGCACATTCAAAAAAATGGTGCGACTGGTGCACGACACGGCCCTCAAGGCCGGCAAAAAAGTCGAACTGAAACTGCACGGTGAAGAAACCGAAGTCGACAAGACCGTCATCGAAAAAATCAGCGACCCGTTGGTGCACATCGTGCGCAACGCCATCGACCACGGGCTGGAAAAACCCGAGGTGCGCCTCGAAAAAGGAAAAACGGAACACGGCACCGTCACCATCGAGGCCCGGCACGAAAGTGGCGAAGTCTGGATCATCGTCAGCGACGACGGCGGCGGCATGCCGCGGGATATCATTCTGGATAAGGCCATCAGCAAGGGTCTGGTCGAGGGCGACGGCGCCGACATGCGTGACGAAGACGTCTACAAACTCGTCTTCGAACCCGGCTTTTCGACCGCTGCGCAGGTGACCGAAATCAGTGGTCGCGGCGTGGGCATGGATGTCGTGAAAAAGAACATCGAAAAAATCAACGGCCGCGTCGACATCAAAAGCACCCTGGGCAAAGGCTCGAGCTTCATCATGCGCATCCCCCTGACCATGGCCATCATCGAAGGCATGCTGGTGCGGGTCGGTCGCAGCACCTACAACATCCCCATGCTCTCGATCCGCGAGGCCTTCCGGCCCATCGAAAGCCAGATCACCCTGACTCCCGACGGCACCGAAGTGGTCAAGCTGCGGGACGAACTCATTCCCGTGGTGCGCATGCACCAATTGTACAACCTGCCCAGTGATTGCCAGGAACTGATCGAAGGCATCGTGGTCATCGTCGAAAACGACGGCACCACCGCCGCACTCTTTGCCGACGAAATCCTGGGCCAGCAGCAGACCGTGGTCAAGGGACTGTCCAACTACGTCGGGCAACCCCACGGTGTCAGCGGCTGCACCATCCTGGGCGATGGCAGCATCAGCCTGATTCTCGACGTGGCGACAATCCTGGCCAGCGCGGCCACGGCCCCGATGGCAACGGTTTAGACGAAGTTCGACTCTTGAAACGACTTGAGCGGAGGAAAACGTGACGACTTTGACCAAAGAGCAGGAAGACCTCGACCACGAACTGGTTGATGAGGATTTTGACGACGCCCACAAGGACCTGTACATGACCTTCCGCATCGGCGGGCAGGATTTCGGCGTCGAAATTCTCGACGTCAACGAAATCGTGGGTCTGCAGACGATCACCGAAGTGCCCGATGTGCCGAACTACGTCAAGGGCATGATCAACCTGCGCGGCACTGTCATCCCGGTGATCGACGTGCGCCTTCGGTTCGGCATGGAACCGCGCGAATATGACCCGCGCACTTGCGTCGTGGTCGTGACCGTTGAGGGCGCTACGGTGGGCCTGGTCGTCGACCGGGTCAACGAAGTTGGGGCCTTTCCTGAAGGCACGATTTCAGCCCCGCCGTCGGGTGGCGAGCGCAAACTTGGCAGCGAATACATCAGCGGCATGGGTAAGCACGGCGAGCACGTGACCATCCTGCTGGATACGGGAAAACTGCTCTACGAGAATCAGGAAAAGAATGGCTGACATCCGCGTACTTGTGGTCGATGACTCTGCCCTGGTCCGGGAAATCCTGACTCAGGGCCTGAACGCCGCGCCCGGCATCCAGGTCGTAGGCTCGGCCACCGACCCCTACGATGCCCGCAATCTGATCATCAAACTGCGCCCGGATGTGCTCACCCTGGACGTCGAAATGCCCCGCATGAACGGTGTCGAGTTCCTGCGCCAACTGATGCCCCAGATGCCGGTGCCGACCATCATGGTCAGCGCCCTGACCGAGCGGGGCCAGAAGGTCACCCTCGAGGCTCTTGAAGCCGGGGCTGTCGATTTCGTGGCAAAACCCCAGAGCCGCAATCCCCAGGGTTTGCAATTGATGATCCGCGAACTGCAGGCCAAGGTCCGGATCGCCAACCAGGCGACGGTCAGGCGTCAAAAACAGGCCGGACCTGACGGCCCCAACACCCCCGCAACCGGGACCAAAACCACTCCCAAGCCTTTGCGGGCCGGCGGCACCCTCGCCTCCAACGCCCGCCAGGCTCTCGTCATCGGCGCCTCGACCGGTGGCACCGAAGCCCTGCGCGATGTGGTGACTCTACTACCCGCCGGCGGACCGCCAGTGCTCATCGTGCAGCACATGCCCGCCGGCTTCACAAAAATATTTTCCGAACGACTCAACGAGCAGTCGGCCATGACGGTGCGCGAGGCGGTCGACGGCGACATGGTCACGCCCGGCCTGGTGCTCATTGCCCCAGGTGAATTCCACATGCGCGTGATGCGCACGCCGCGTGGCTTCCAGGTCCGCGTGCAACCGGGCGATAAAATGAACGGCCACTGCCCGTCAGTGGAGCCCCTGATGGTGTCGGCCGCCAAGGCCTACGGCGCCGATGCTGTGGGCGTGATCCTGACCGGCATGGGCGGCGACGGCGCCAAGGGTTTGTTGGCCATGCGGCAGGCCGGCGCAGCGACCATGGCCCAGGACGAAGAATCATCGGTGGTCTTTGGCATGCCGAGGGTCGCCTGGGAACTCGGCGCGGCCCAAAAGCTGGTGCCCCTCAACCAAATCGCCGGCAAAGCCCTGGGCCTGCTGAACAGGAAAGAGGCCAAGGTGTGAGTATTGTCACTTTGGGAATCGGAGAATTTGGCATGGTCAGCCAACCGGGTGATGTCATCAAGACACACGCCCTCGGCAGTTGCGTGGCCATTGTCATCCTGGACCCCGGCACACGCTCGGTGGGCATGGTGCACATCGCCCTGCCCGAGTCGAAAGTGCATCCGGAACGGGCAGGCAAGTTGCCGGGATATTTTGCCGACACCGGCATCCCGGCCCTGCTGCAATTCATGCAGAAATCGGGGTCGGCCACCAACCTGCGCAAGGTCGTCGTCAAGCTGACCGGCGGCGCCAATGTGATGGACAAAAACAACACTTTCAACATCGGCAAACGCAATATCCTGGCCATCAAGAAGGGCCTGTGGGCCCAGCGCATGGGCGCGGTGGCCGAAGATGTGGGCGGCTCCATCAGCCGCACCGTCACCGTCAATATCGATGATGGCAAGGTCCAGGTGTCCTCACCCGGCCTCGAAATCAACTCTATCTAGGAGCGCGGACCGATGAGCGATACGACACTCAAAACACCGGATGCCCGATCCAAGGTCATCCTGGACAAGGTCAAGAACGTGCGCGCGCTCTCTCCCGGCGCAGGCCAGTTGCTGACCCTGATCGCCCAACCGGAATACGAGATCGCCGACGTGGTCAAGATCATCGAAACTGATCCCGGCCTGACCGTCAACGTGCTCAAGACCGTCAACTCGGCCGCCCTCGGTGTGCGGCGCGAGATCAAGACCGTCAAGGACGCCGTGGCCTTCCTCGGTGAAACCAAAGTCGTGGGCATCGCCCTGGCCGCTTCGGCGGGCGACCTGTTCAACAGCGAACTGGCCGGTTACCAGGGCAACCGGGGTGATCTGGGGCGTCATTGCCTGTGGACCGCCATCGCCTCGCGCGAACTGGCCCGCCACACCAATGGCTTGGTGGAACTCGGCGTCGCCTTCACCGCCGGCCTGCTGCACGACATCGGCAAGGCCGTCATTTCCGATTTTCTGGCCGACTCCGCCCACGATTTGGCCCGCTTGCGCACTGAATTCAACGACAGCAACCAACTCGACCTCGAAACCGAAGCCATAGGTACCAACCACTGCGACATTGGCCACGCTTTGGCCCAGCGTTGGCGGTTACCCGACGCCCTGGCCGCCGGCATCGAGTTCCACCACACACCGGCCCTGGCGCCCTATGAATTTCGCCC
>DAOVTU010000438.1 GCA_030632925.1 Candidatus Krumholzibacteriia bacterium
CCGCTGTGCCTGTTCGGCAGTGAAGAAGAGATCCGGCGCCGGGCGCTGGAAGTTTGTGAGAAGGGCGCGAAGGCCTCGGGCCACGTGTTCAACCTGGGTCATGGGATTTTGCCCAAGGCCCCCATTTCTGCGGTCGAAACCCTGGTCGAAACCGTCCAGGGATTCCGTCGCAGCTAAGCCAGAAGAAAGAAGACACCGATGTCTTTACATATACCCGCCGAGTTCGTCGAGAAGTACAACAAACCGGGACCGCGGTACACGAGTTACCCCACGGTACCTGTCTGGGAACCGGGTTTCAACGAGCACGGCTACCGCGAGGCACTGACGGAATTGGCCGCGCGGCCGGATGATGAAGTGGCCCTGTACCTGCATCTGCCCTTCTGCGCCAAGGCCTGTCACTACTGTGGCTGCAACATGATCGTTGATCATGAAAAAGGCGCAGTCGATCTGTACCTCGACCGGGTGGAAAAAGAGCTGGGCATGGTCACCGACATCATCGGGACCGGGCGCAAGGCCGTGCAATTTCATTGGGGCGGCGGTACGCCCAACTTCCTGAACGAAAAACAGACCGAGCGGGCTTTAAAAATGTTCCGCGATGCGTACGACTTCCAGCCCGGCGCCGAGGTGTCGCTGGAGATCGATCCGCGCATTGCCACGGCAGAGCAAGCCGCGTTCTTCAAGAGCGTAGGCTTCAATCGCATCAGCATGGGCCTGCAGGATTTTGACCTGTCGGTGCAAAAGGCCATTGGCCGCAACCAGGGTCGCGAGCGCACCCTGGATGTGTACCAGGGCTGCCGCGATGCGGGCTTCGAAGGCGTGAACATCGACCTGGTCTACGGCCTGCCCGGCCAGACCAGCGAGACGTTCCAGAAGACGCTGAAGGAAATTATCCAGCTGCAGCCCGACCGCGTGGCCTGTTTCAGCTATGCCCACGTGCCCTGGGTGCGTCCCAACCAGGAAAAAGTCGACACCACGATCATGCTTGAGGGCTATGACAAATTCCAGCTCTTCATGCTCACCGTCGACATGTTCCAGGACGCGGACTACACCTGGATCGGCATCGATCATTTTGCCAAAAAGGACGATGAGTTGTCGGTCGCCCTGCGCAACAAGGCGCTGCACCGCAACTTCATGGGCTACGCCACCAAACCTGCGCCCCACATGCTGGCCTTCGGCATGAGCGGTATCGGCGACGTGTGCGATCGCTTTGTCCAGAACGCGGCCGAGATGTCGCCCTGGGAAGAGGCTATCGACAATGGTCAGCTGCCCATCGTCAAGGGCCACAAGCTGAGCGATGACGACAAACTGCGCCGGCACACGATCCTGAACCTGATGTGCAACCTGGAGCTGCCTTGGTCACTGACCGAGGAACGCTGGGGCGCGTCGGTGAAAGAGCTCATGCCCGAGATGATGAAGAGCCTGCCGGAGTTGATCGACGACGGCCTGTGCGAAATGGATGACACCGGGCTGCGCATCACGGCCAAGGGCCGCTACTTTGTGCGCAACGTGGCGATGACCATGGACGCCTATCTGGGCAAGGGTAAAGGGAAACCGATCTTTTCGAAGACTGTTTGAGCCGCGCATGAAACGCTCGCTCGACAAATATCCCCGCCACCGGTTGGATCCGGCCCGCACCACGGGCCTGATCCTCTGTGGCATGGGCGGCCCCGATGGTCCGGACGCGGTCGAGCCTTTTCTGCGCAATCTTTTTGCCGACCCGGAGATTTTTCCGCTGCCCAGGATCATTGCGGGTTTTGTCGGGCGACGGATCGCAAAAAAGCGGGCCCCGATGGTGCGCAAAAACTACGCGGCCATCAGCAAGGATTCGGTGACGCCGCAGTTGGGAATCACCCGGCGGCAGGCTGATTATTTGGCCGACTCGCTGACTGTCGGCGGACGGCAAACCCTGCCCGGGATCGCCATGCGCTATTGGCATCCGTATCCCGACCAGACGGCGGCCGAGTTGATGGGCGAAGGCGCCGAACAGTTTTTGGTGGTGCCGGCCTACCCCCAGTTCAGCTGGGCGACCAACGGCAGCACACTGGATTTTGTGTTGGAGGGTTTGCAGCGTGTGGCGCCCGAGGCGCCGGTGCATGTGATCACGGATTGGCATCTGCTGCCGGGTTACATCGACGCCTTGGCGCGGCCGGTGATTCGGAACCTGACGGCCTGGGCCCGTGAAGACCGGGACCCGCGGCAGACGGGGCTGTTTTACGTGGCCCACTCCATGCCCGAGAAGTTCATCCAGAAGGGTGATCCGTATCTCGACCGCACCCGCGAAACGGTCGCTGCGGTGCACGAGGTCGTGACCCGGGTGATGCGGGCAGCGGAGTTTGGCCCCTGGCTGGATGTGCTGATGGCCGGCGGCAAGGAGCCCAAACTGGTGTTCCAGAGCAAGGTCGGGCCCATCAAATGGCTGGGGCCTGAAGTCGCTGAAGAGACACCGCGCCTGATCGGCGAAGGCCTGCGTTCGCTCTTTGTGCAGCCGGTGAGTTTCACCTGCGAGCATGTCGAAACGATGCTGGAATTGGGCGTCGAACTGAAGAAAATTGCCGAAAAAGCGGGCATGGCGGACTTCAAACGCGGCCCGGCCTTGAACCTGAATCGCACCTGGTTGGACAGTATGGCTGTCCTGCTGACCGAACAAGCTTTCTCACCGGAGGTCGGACGCATTGTCGCCGATGGCTGAACAACAAATTCATGTCGCAGTGGTCGGGGGTGGGGTGGCCGGCCTGGCCACGGCCGTCAACCTGCGTGATCAGGCCCGCGCCAAAGGTCTCGACGTGCGGGTGACCGTATTTGACAAGGGCCTTGAGGCGGGCGGCAACCTGCAGACCCTGCGCGAGGATGGCTGGCAACTCGAGTGGGGCCCCAATGGTTTTCTGGACAACGAACCGGCGACCTTGCGCATGGTCGAGCGCCTCGGGCTGACCGACGCCCTGCTGCCGAGCAGCGACGCCACCCGCCGCCGCTTTTTACTGGTCGATGGGCGCGTGCAGGAAATTCCGACGTCGCCCAAGGCCTTCCTGACTTCAAAAATGATGTCCTTCAAGGGCAAATTGCGCATGGCCGGCGAATTGCTGACGCCCCCGCGCAAGGATCTGGGCCAGGCGGCCGAAGACATCTCCACTGACGAGACCATCGCCGACTTCGGGCGCCGCCGGTTGGGCGTCGAGTTCACGCAGATCATGCTCGACCCCATGGTGAAGGGTATTTTTGGCGGCGACGCCGAGAAGTTGAGCCTGGCGGCGGCTTTTCCCCGCATGATCGAATTGGAAAAGGACCACGGCGGCCTGTTCAAGGCCATGATCAAGCTGGCCCGCGAGCGCAAGAAGAAGCAGAAGAGCATGACCGACGCCGGGCCATCCGGCACCCTGCATTCGTTTCAGGGTGGTATGGGGCAGTTGATCAGCGGGTTGACCGATACTTTGAATGCGGATGATCTGGCAACGGTGATCACCAGTGCCGATGTTGAGACCATCACCCGCGACGGGGTGCAGTGGAAGGTGACGGCATCCGGCACAACGTACGGACCGTTCAACGCCGTGGTCGAAGCGGCTCCTGCCCACGCGGCGGCACGGCATCTGGCCGGGGTTGATGCGCGACTGGGTGATCTGCTTGGCCAAATTCCTTTTGCCCCCATGGCTGTGATCGCCCTGGGCTTCAAGCGCGAGGCGGTGGGCCACGATCTCAACGGTTTTGGCATGTTGGTGCCGACCCAGGAGCGGCGCGAACTGTTGGGCGCCTTGTGGACCAGCAGCATTTTTCCGGGCCGCGCGCCTGAAGGCCATGTGCTGATCCGTTGCATGGC
>DAOVTU010000587.1 GCA_030632925.1 Candidatus Krumholzibacteriia bacterium
ATGCAGGAAATCATGCCCGGCGTGCGCGTCACGCTAATCAGTGGGCACACGCCTGGCCAGCAGGTTGTGGAATTCCACACCGGTGAAAAAGTGGTGGCCTTCGTGGGCGATCTGCTGCCCTTCCTGAGCCAAGTGCACATTCCCTGGATCATGGGCTTCGATTTGAATCCGTTGCTGACGGTGACTGAGAAGAAACAATTCCTGACCCGCGCGGTCGAGGATCAATACATCCTGGTTTTTGAACACGACCACGTGAACGAGGCGGCGACGGTGAAATTCGAGAACGGAAAATTCCAACCTGACCAGATTTTCACTCTTGCTGACGCCCCGACCCTGGCGTAGTCCGAGGAACGCGACTGATGAATGACGACAACCTGATCAACGACTTGACCTCCGCACCGCTGCCGCTGCGCAAGCCGTCCTGGCTGCGCATGAAACGCCAGGGTGGCGAAGACTACAACGACGTCAAGCGTCTGATGCGCACCTCTTCGCTGAACACCGTTTGCGAAAGCGCCAACTGTCCCAATCGCGGCGAGTGTTTCAGCAGCCGCACCGCGACGTTTATGCTGCTGGGCGAGATCTGCACTCGCCATTGCACATTCTGCAACATCCCCGGCGGTAAAGTCACTCCCGTGGATCCGGACGAGCCACGGCGCGTGGCCGAAGCGGTGGCCGAACTGGCCCTGAAGTTTGCCGTGGTCACGTCTGTTAATCGCGATGACCAACCCGATGGCGGTGCGGCCCATTTCGCCTCGACCATCAGGCAAATCCGCCGGCGCAATCCCGGTTGTGGCATCGAGGTGCTGATACCCGATTTTATGGGAGACCCGCTGGCGCTGGAAAAAGTGCTGGAAGCGGCGCCCGAGGTGCTCAATCACAATCTGGAAACCGTGCCGCGGTTGTATGCTGCCATGCGTCCCCAGGCCGATTACCTGCGGTCGTTGCAGGTGCTCAAACGCAGCCGCCAATGGGCCGATAGTTTTGGCGCCGACGTGCGCGTGAAAACCGGCATCATGGTTGGCGTGGGCGAGACCAAAGAAGAAGTCATCCAATTGATGCAGGATGCGGTGGACCACGGCGTGCAGATCATGACCATCGGGCAGTACCTGCAGCCTTCGGCGAAGCACCATCCGGTGCTGCGCTATGTGGAACCGTCCGAGTTCGATGAATACGCCCGGCTGGGACGTGAACTGGGCATCGAGTGGGTCGAAAGTGGCCCCATGGTGCGCTCCAGCTACCACGCCCGTGAACAAAGTGAAGCCCTGGCCCCGGTTGATCAAGAGGCGCAGCAGCCGCCATCCGGCCGCGCCGAAGCCGGATGACCGGCGGCCGGCGCTGGTTCGGTTGGGCCGCCCTGGCCTATGCGGTGATCATCGTCGCGGTGACCTTCGGGTTGGGCCGCATGTACAACGGCGCCCACGCCCGCCTGGACGAAGCACTGGGCCAAAGGTTGTTGGCCGTGGCCCACACCGTGGCTGAAATGACCGACGGCCAAGCCCTGCTCAGCCACTCCCTCGGCGACACCACCAGCGACTACTATCTCGAAACCCTGCACGAAAAATTCACAGCCGTGGCGCAGCAGGAGAACCTGGCCGAGATCACTTTGACCAACCCCCTGGACCAGATCGTGATCCTGTCGACCTCCGCTTCCCTGGTGCCCAACGAACCGAACGACTACTGGGAACTGGACCCCGCGGCGGTGCAGTCGGCTTCATTGGGCAAGGCCGCTGCGACCCGGCTGTACGACTTGGGCGGCAGTGAAGGCCTGAAGCAGAAATCGGCCTACGCGCCGATCATGAACTACGTCACCGATGGTGGCTACGTGGTGGCCATCGTGACGGTCAGCGGCAGCCCGGATTTCTTCGAAGTGCTTGATGATCTGAAGATGGCGGCCTACCTCACGGGAGGTCTAGTGCTGGTGGTGTTGGTCTTGATGGGGGTCTTCCTGTCGCAGATCAATCTGGCTTTGGGCCGGTACCGGGCTTCGATCATGCGGCAGGAAAATTTGGTGGCCATGGGGCGCATGACCGCGGGCATTGCCCATGAAATCCGCAACCCTTTGGGCATCATTCGCGGAGCAGGAGAGCACCTGCAACGCCTTCTGCAGGCCGAGGGCATCGAAGATGAAGTGGCGGATTTCATACCCGAAGAAGTCGACCGGTTGGATCAAATCCTGACGGGCTATCTGGCCTTTGGTACCGACAAGGATGCGGTGGCCGAGGAGTTTGATTTGGCCCTGAGCGTGCGCCGCACCCTGCACCTGGTAAGCGATGAATTTGCCGCTGCGGGACTGGAAATCCGGGTGCCGGAACTGCTGCCCGAAGCGCCGGTGCTGGGTGATCCGCGCCGCTTGCAACAGGTGGTCTTAAACTTGGTAATCAACGCCCGTGACGCCATGTCCGACGGGGGAGTGATCGAGGTCGCGGTGGTTCTCAGGGACCAAATGGTTGGGGTCGTCGTCACCGATGAAGGCACGGGACTGGGCGCGGTCGATGCCACCAAGCTTTTTGAGCCGTTTTGGACCAGCAAGGAAAAGGGCAGTGGACTGGGACTGGCCATGTCGCGCAAGATCATGGAGGATATGGGCGGGCGCCTGACATTGCAGCAGCGCAGTGATCGCAGCGGCGCCGTGGCGGAGTTGTGGGCACCGTTGGCGTCAACGAAGGCAAACTAGGGAGTATTTAAGTGGCCAAGATTCTGGTGGTGGACGACGAAAAGAAAATGGTGACCCTGCTCAAGGGCGCACTGGAGCACCGGGGCCACGACGTGGTGGGCGCATACGGCGGACAGGAAGCCCTGGACCAGGTGCGGGCCTCGGCCTTTGATGTGGTGCTGACGGACCTGCGCATGGAGCCGGTCGGTGGCATGGCAGTGCTCGAAGGGGTGAAGGAGATCAGCCCCGAGACGGC